>JAHBTB010000013.1 GCA_019638795.1 Fimbriimonadaceae bacterium
CGCCCAGTCGACGTCGTGCTGATAGAACTGCACCGCCTGCTGGTACTCCATCTCCGGGTCGGCAAAGAGGGTGCGGGGCACGTCCTCGCGGGCGGCGACCCGAAGGATCGCCTGGGTGCTGATGCGCTCGTGCACCTGCAGCGCCACCGGGTCGACCACGCACTCCGGTTGCTCGCGCTTGCCGCTCCACTCCAGCCACGGGTCCGCCTGCGCCAGGGCCTGCAACTCCTTGACCTCGTCCTCACTCAGCGACTTCTCGGCCCCCAGCTTCGCCAGGAGTTCGTTCAGCCGGTCGGCCCGACCCGTGGGGTCGAAGCGGAGGGCAGGCGGCAGGTGTGGGTTGTAGCCGTACTTGACCTTCGACTCGCGAACAAGTTGGCCTTTGCCGGCGATACCGGCGGGGGGGATGTTCTTCCGGGTCGCGCGCTCGTGGCGTAAGTCAGTGACTTCATTGGTAGAGTCAGGTCTCTTCTTCGGCATGTTCTTCTCGCCTGGCCCGGCGGTCTCCTCGACGGCTGTTGCCTATTCTCCCTGATGGGGAAGGCAAATCGCGCCGGCGGGACACCAGGCCCTGCCTCGACGTCCGGTGCTCCGCGGGAGAGCGACCCCGGACGTGAGGACCCGGGGGAGTCGGCCTGGCTGTGTCCGGACGAGCTAGCTTTGGCCGACGGCACTCGCCTCGTCTCTGCCTACAAGGACGCTAACGGCACAAAGTTCTGGATCATCACCGAAGCGGATCGCTCGGCGACGACCATCCTCTTGCCAGAGGACTACTAACCTCAGGCGAGTCGCAATTGCGGCTCGTCACTTTCTTGTTTGCGACATTGATCACCCCACCAATTCAGAAACTACCTTGAGCTTGCTTTCCTCTCCAGATGACGAATTTCGGACAGGTAATGGAAGAATTGCCCTTGGAGGCAAAGGTCTACCGCCCGGTTCAAATACGGTTGAGGCTCGGCAGAGGTCGCAATGGACAAGGCGGCCCTATTGATCAAATTACGAATCCTCTGGTCCGCTCCTAACGACGACTCGCTCTCCTCACACTTCTGTAACGAGCGCTCAGCATCGTCGAACCGAGACCGGTGAATGGACAAGGTCGCTAGGACTTCGTGCATCAAGGCGTGCTCCTTTGCATCTGCTGAGTGCTGTGAGGCTTGACTGACTTCTGCCTGAGCTTGCTGCAGGTCGTCAGGAATCGGAGCATTTCGGTGGGCAAAACACTTCAATATGGCGCGATCTCGCGGGATTGAGCAACGGAAATGGCCCTGATCAGCCTGACTGCCTATACTACGCAAGACATCTTCTGCCACAGAATATAACCTGATGGCAGACGGATTCGGGCCCCCCTGCTTGAACGGGTACTGAATTCTTGCGGCGAGCCAAAGAACCTCGAGAAACTCTGTCCGGCCGCACTGCCTGGCCAACTCAAGCCAGCTTGGCAAGAATCGTTTTGCGCGATCAGGCATTCCCATGTCAGCAAGCAAATCCACATACAACTTGCCCCACCGATGAGCTTGATGAGAGCGACGATCCAAAATGACCGGAAACACTCGTTCACATATCGTCAAAGCCAGAGATCTTTCGCCTAGGCTAACAAGTGACACAGCGCGGGATAAGAGGTGGCCGAGCTTTTCTTCGGTCAAACTCGCCAACTCCTCTGCCTCGGGAATCTCCGCGCCCCAGAGCCGCTCTTGAACCCACCTTTGATAAAATAGAGGCCAATCCGCCTCGGGCACCTCAGCACACTGCAAGAGGCAAATCAGCTCGTCCGCGGTCTTTGGGAGCTTTCGCGTGCGATATTCCTTGACAGTATCTCTCGAAAGCGAGAACCGGGGATACTTACCCATCCGCTCATGAAGCACCTCGACGCTTAGAATCTGGGCGTCGAGATGGCGGGCCAGCAATTGGCAGAACTGCACCGTTACACCTCTCGTGGGAATAAACCCCCCTGGCCATATACTACCACTGCAGATGCGGTATGAACCATGTGTGAGGGTGGACTTTGAAAACAGCGATCATGACACCAGATACTTCTGACTGATCGATCTGATCTTACCGAGGTGACGCCTGTTGGGATATGATGTAATACAATAAGCATCATTGACTAACCAATGGACAACGCTTGAAATCTCGCCTTCGATCGCTTTTCTTCTCGTTTCGGCAGCCAAGGTCCCCGGGATTGCGCCGGCTGCTGGTTGCGTGTGGTGGATCATCAACAGCCACTCTTCTTACCAGCATTATTCCGTCTTCATCGACTGATGTGACTGCTGGTGCAGGGGGAATGTGTCTATCACTGTCCTGGCTGGCCACTATGCAGACACAAAGACTTTGCCAAGGTATTGACCACCAATACACGGGCTCCTGGGAATTTCAAACTGCAAAACATGTGACAAAGAAGACTTGAACCAGAGCAACTCCAGTAATCTCAGGGGATCTCCACTGCCTTCTGAGATCCCATATCCAGCCGATGGAATGATAATTGTGTTAAAAGACAGGTGTTTAAGTTTGTATTTCGCGGGAAAGGCAAACCCTGCAGCTTTATCTCGATGCCAAAACTTTAGCTGCAACAAAAGATGTAAATGACTGTAAAACTCTTGGATGTGGTTCGCACCAGAGTCGTCGAACCTGACGATCATGGTACGTCAGATCCACCTTCAAAAGACCGTAAGACTGCAAAGACGGAACATTGAGAATTCAGCTCCTTAATTACTCATGTGGTAATATTTAATGAATCAGAAAAATTTCGTGCCACTGGCAAATACCTGAAGACGACATACGGGTACTAAACAGTTCATGGTGCACCTGCATTTTGCAGACGACGAAGTCACATTTTAAGCGCTGTGGCGCTAACAGAAACAGTTATCAAAGGTCTCGTCTCCGTAAAATTCTTGACAAAGTGGTGTTACTTATGGTAAGATAGTGAAGAAGTGAGTGGTCTCACTTATGACTTACATTTTGCTACAAGGCAAAACCTTTGATTGCCCCCTTACACTGGGTGGACATCTGTGTGATTAGGTATTCATTCTGGCAATGTAATGGAAAAAGTATAGTTAACGCCTACTAACATTGGTGAAATTGTCTCTTAAAGCATAAAGATACCATTTTTTCTATGATTTCAAAGATACTTATCCTCGGGCCATCGCATCAGCAGTGATCTGGTAATGGGGTGAGTGATGCTGCCCATTGCTTTCGAATGGGCCGCTTGTTCCTCAACGGCCGCAGTGGATTATATCCTGACGGCAATGACAAAGATGGAGCCCAGCAGAAACCGTCAAGCTGCGTCGTGAGTTGAGCGGCGCGTTATGCCTTGTACCTTTTTTTGCAGCCCAACATTGTCTAAGGGCGATGATCCGCATGTCCCGCTTGGGATATCGGACACAATCCACAATTTGATGATAGCGATCACTAATCATGGATATCTACTAAGTGATCCAGATGGTAGGCGCGCAATGGCCACCTGTTGATGCCCCGCGACGCCAACTGACCAGATCAAACATTCGCTAAGGGAAGCCGAGCAACTGGTACAAATCCATGGTTATACGAATTGGATGTCAAAAACTTTCGTTCGTCAACCCTTACCGTTGTCTATGTTTTTCATTCTGGTTGTTTTACGATAGAAGCGGCAGTACTATGCGCAACAGTGGTTTAGTGACGAGTCCTGTATCAATTTCCGACTACGCCATTTAGGATCGATAAGACCATTAGCTCAAAGTCCAATTTCCTCATACTAAAGCTTGATCCTGCTGACCAAGTGGTAGTGATATACTATGGATCATCATGTCAAATGATATGCTGAGTGTGCTGATCTGACATGAGCTCGCACCGCGTATTGAAAGCAATGTTTTGATTCACGAGAAATGGTTCCCAGCAGACGCAGACACTAGAATTGGTGGCAGGAACTGGCTCCTTTGACACTGAATCATCGGAGTCTCCAAAGGATGAACCTGAGGGACGTTCTGTTAACTGGAAAAGAGAGACAGGTTGGGCTCGAAAAGTTTCCTGGACTCCTTGATCATTATTTCAGCGAAGTGGTGGTCGTTGCCCAAGTGGGAGCAGGTCTTGGTGTAAATAAGTTGTGATTGCTACCATGGTGCTAGGTCAAAGGCCTGAGAGGTGGCCCGTCGCAAGAACGGCAAGTGGGGATGGTTACGCTAACCCCACTGCAAAGTTGTGGACCATGCAGATTCCAGGCTGCTCGATGATGGCGGGAGGCTTCATGTTCCTGTAAGAACAGATGGTAAGTAAGGTAACCCTGATGGCAGCCGCGTAACGCGCCACAAATACGTTGATATTAGCCCGTGCGTGTCAGGAAAGGTCGGGTAACCAACCGAAAGCTTGGGACGGATCATTGGTGCAGAGGCCTCTGGATTTGCACGGTAAGCAGGTAGGGAGAGTACGCCTTGTGGAAGGAGTATCCTGGCGAGGTGGAAGTCCTTTCAGCAATCCTTTCATCGGCAATCTCAATGACTTTGACGCGACACGTGGAGCCTCCCGCCCTTGCTCCGAGCTCAAGTGGCAGCCTCTGGTGAAGTCGAATAGTCTGAGACTGCAAGACGGCAACCTAGATGGTGTGGCTCAATGGACGCGCAACGGTACAGGTGTTGGGCCTCGGTTGACTGTAGCAATACAATATGGGGAGTAGCCGAGGTCGGTTTCCTGATGGGCACGTTCTGGCGATGGTTGTTTCTTCTTTCTGCGAAATCTTCATGGAGTTGATGAAATGTATCCTATTTGGGCACATCGAGTGGCGGTGTGCAACTCGGCTATATGGATGAGAGGAAAGGCGTTGTTCACCGTCCGAGTTTGCTTCTTGACTGAGCCATATTATGGGCGCACAGCGCAGTAGTTTCACAAGGGAGATAACCGGAACCAACCGGTCGGTGGGGATACACATTGGATAGAAGGGCAGTGGAGCTGGACCGGGGTTGATAGTCATTTTTTCGCTGTTGATAAACAGCGAATAGAGGAAGATTTGTGGTGGTGAAAGAGAAACGAAGCACTTTAGTTGCGAAACTATAGGAGGACATGAAGTGGTAGTGGTTTGTTGTATCGTGGCGGTGGGGCAAATGTCCGAGTGCCTGTCCATAAGTTTAGTCTTCTGGAACGAGGTCTAGTAGAGTGGCAAGAGGTTCCGGCAACATCGTTAGGAAGGTTGGTAAGCCCACTATGGTCTAAAAGGATAGCCACGGAGAAAGCAAAGGCAAAAGATGTAACAAAGGATGAGCTGATGCATTTTAGTTCAAGGATGTACATGACTTTCACCTCTGCGAAGGTTATTAGTGCCTCCGTAATTCATAGGGAAGGTATGGGTGCGGCTTCGACCACTGCTGCATTTGAAACGTATATTTGGACGGAGCAGCAAGGTAAGGCTCATCAAGTGTCGGTCAGCGAGATATTTTTGACGAGTGAAAGTAAAGTGCAGGGCCTGAAGGGGGTCCTCTTGCCTTTGTTTAAGGTGGAGTTGGGAAAGGGTAGCTGGGCGAAGCAATCTGTGCCTAGGGCAGGAGAGTGTGTATCCGAGGCATTAAAGAGTGGACCCGTGGTCGTAAACAAGGGACTCAGGTTTATTGCTATGGAGCCAGATCGTGGACGATGGACAGTGTCGGTTGATGTGCCATGGTCTCAATTAGGCTCATTTCTTAACCCAAAGGGCCATTTGGCGATCATGCAAAGAGGACCTGGACACTGAGACCCGGTTCATCACCGCTACATAAGTAAACTAGTCCGCAACGTCAATTATTCTTCCCGAGGACTATTGACGAACTTCTAAGCGGCCACCGATAGAGATGGCCCGCCCTTCTTGTGCTGATTAGTTTAGTCAGGGCTCAAGAACCGGCACTCATTCAGATACTTGCCATCGTGTGTACCGGATGATCGTGACATGCAAAGCCACGAGCACCTTAGGTTCCCGATTGGCACGAATGGAGAAGGAGCGAGGCAATACCTTGGGTGCTCTGCGAGCATGTTCGAGGAGCTGCGGGCGCGGAAGTTCGTGCGCTCAATCCGCCGCGATTGGTACAGCTATGAAGACTTGGACGTAGCAATGCGTCTACTACTTACCGAGCGAGATCGTGGTACAGAAGAAAGTCATGGAATCAAAGCCGCAGGCATATCCAGTCAAGAACCGATCCGGCTTGTGGGCCGCAAAGGGAATCGATCCAGTTACCCATCGACGGAAGAACTACTTCGGCAAATCGGCAGCTGAGGCGTCGGAGAAGGCGTTCAGGTCGCTTGGTCCATCCAAGGACTTCAGTTTCTTCCGCTTTTACTCGTCCGGCTACTTGCCGACTGTCAAGCACCGCATCCAGAACTGGCAGAACCAGATCGCCTGGTCGATGGACAAGTACGTCCTCCCAGAGTTTGGCCACCGGGACATCCGCGAGCTCAAGAGAGCCGAGTTCCAGATGTTCTTCAACAAGATCAGCGCGGAGCTCAAGGCGTCAAGCGTTGAGAAGGTGAAGATCGTCACCTCGGGCGTCATGCGCCTCGCTGTCGCCGACGAGGTCATCACCGTCAACCCAGTCACATTTGTCCGCATCGCCAGGAAGGATCCGGTAGAGAAGACTGCCCTGACCTTCCAGGAGCTCCATCAGTTGCTCGATGCGTCTGGAGCGCTCATCAAGCCATTCGTCATCTTGGCTGGCTGCTTAGGGCTCCGCTTGGGCGAGGCAGTGGGTGTGACCCGTGGAGCGATCAGCCGAAGCCGGGTGCTTTCGGTTCGTCAGCAAGTCCAGCAGCTCAAGGGTGGTTGTACGATCAGTAACAAGCTCAAGACCGACCACAGCCGTCGCGAGATTCCTCTTCCTGAGCCTCTCTATAACGCTCTGATGAGTTGCGGTCAGGTCAGCGATGTCTGGGTTTGCTCAGACACCCTTGGAGGCTTTGTGAAGCCCAAGAACATCACGAGAGAGCTCAAGGCGGCATGCGTCACGGCTGGAGTCCCCGTCGTGTCTCCGCACGAGCTTCGCCATACGTTTATCAGCCTCATGGACAACGAAGTCGAAGCCCCTCGCACCGTCGTCATGGCGTTGGCCGGGCATGTCGCCCAATCGACCACGGACGGGTATTCGCACGTGAAAAACGAACAAAAACTCCGGTGGGTGGAAAAGCTCTGGGATCAGGTTTCTACTGCTTGTAGCCCAGAAACGTGGGCTACAAGGGTCGAAATCTCAGGTTCAAATTGAACCTACGGAGATTTGTGGTGCCCAGGAAAGGACTCGAACCTTCACTCCCTTGCGAGAACTAGTACCTGAAACTAGCGCGTCTACCAATTCCGCCACCTGGGCACAGGCGAGGGAAGGACATGATACCGTGAGGGGAAGGGTGCCCGCCACCAGTCCCAGGGTGGCGGGCATCCTGGCTGTTCACTCGGTGCGCAGGGCGTCGATGGGCGACAGGCTGGCCGCCCGGAGGGCGGGATACAGCCCGAAGACGACACCGATCCCGGCCGAGAAGAGGGCGGCCATCACTGCCGCGTCCAGGGGGAAGGGCATGGCCAGGCCACCCTTGGAGGGGACGTTGGCGGCGGCGGTCATGAGGCTGATCCCCTGGCCCGCCAAAAAAGCCATGAACATCCCGATGCAGCCGCCGACCAGCGAGAGCACCGCCGCCTCGACAAGGAACTGGTTGAGGATCGCGTTGCGGCGGGCGCCAAGGGCCTTGCGCAGGCCGACCTCGCGGGTCCGCTCCGTGACCGAGACCAGCATGATGTTCATGATGCCGATGCCCCCGACGAGGAGCGACAAGGCGGCGATGCCGGCGAGGACCAGGCCCACCCCGGTGACGATGCCGCCCAGAACGCCCAGGATCGACTCCCGCGAGTCAAGGCGGTAGATCCGCTTGTTGCCCGAGCGGAGCATCATCTCCTGCCAGACCTCCTCCATCGCGTCCTGTACCTTGACGCCGTCCTTCGGCTTCATCATGAGGATGGTCACGTCGTGGCCGCCGACCCACTTGCGCTGGGCGGTGGTGATGGGGAGCCAGATGTCCTTCCCGTTGTTCTGGCCCAGGATCTCGATCTTGTCCATCACCCCGACCACCTGCAGGGTGATGCCGCCGAAGGTGATGAACTTGCCGATCGGGTCGGTACCGGCGAACAGCCGGTCGCGGATTTCGACGCCGATCAGGCAGACGTTGGCCCGCCGGTCCATGTCGTCTTGGGTCAGGCCCCGGCCCGCGATCATCTCGACCTTGTTCAGGTCAAGGGCGTATTGGTCGTAGCCCTCGACGCTGGGGCCGGTGACTTCCCGGTCCAGGTACGTGACCTTAGTGGCCGGGACGGTGAGTTGGGCGCTGACAATGTCGACGCTCGGGCAACGGTTCATGATGTACCGGGCGTCGTCCAGGGTCAGGCTGCCTTGCCGGACCGCCCCCATCCGTCCCTGGGGGCCCCACCGGTCGTAGGTCATGAAGAAAGTCTCGGCCCCGAGCTTGGTGAACTCGTGGGTCAAGTAGTGCTTGAACCCGTTCGAGATCATGACGACGAGGGTCACGCTGGCCACGCCGATGATGATGCCGAGCATGGTGAGGAACGCCCGCATCTTGTGCAGGCGGAGCATGTCCAGCGCGATCCGGAACGACTCGAAGACGCTCATTTGTCGCTCTTGCCCGACTCTTCTTCGTCGTCGTTGCCCGGGCCCATCATGCCCTGGCGCTTCGGCCCCTTGTATTCGGGCTTGACCACTGTCTCGCCCTCCTTCAGGCCCGACTTGATCTCAAAGTGGGTCGAGGTGCGCAGTCCGACCGTGATGTCGCGGCGGGTCGGCTTGGCCTTCTTGTCCTTGGGGTCGGCCGGCGGGATCATGACAAAAAAGCCCTTCTCGTCTTGCCCCAGGTAGGCGACAGGCAGGCGGAGGACGTCCTTCAGGTCGACCACCTTCATCGTGCACTTGGCCGACATGCCCGCCTTCAGGTGCGGGTCGATGTTGTCGAGCCGGACTTCGACCTGGTACTTGACGACGGGGTCGGCGCTTGTCGCCGCCGCCGTGGAGCTGGAGGCCGCTCCGACCTGGGCCGGGGCGATCTTGCTGACCTTGCCCGTGAACTTGGTGTCGGGCAGGGCGTCGATGACGATCTCGGCCGGTTGCCCGACCTCAAGCCGGGCCGTGTCGATCTCGTTCACCTGGAGCTTGACGATCATGGACGACCGGTCGTCGATGCGCACGACGGCGGTGCCCGAGCTGAAGCTTCCGAGGCTGGTCACCAATTCGCCGGCCTGGACGTAACGTTTGCCGATCACCCCGGCCAGCGGGGCGCGGATCTCGGTGTAGCTCAGTTGGCGGCGGCTGTCGTCGAGGGAACTCTGGAGTTGGCGGACGCTGGCTTCCTGCTGTCGCTTGGCCGCCCCGAGGGAGAGGATGTCGCGGCGGTCGGCCTCTGCCTCGCGGACGGCGACCAACGCCTGGCGGTAGTCCTCCTTTTTGACCCTGTCGGCGATGGCGTTCGTCTTGGCCCGGTCGAGCTCGGCCTGGGCCGCCTTGACCTGCTGGGAAGCTTTCTCCCGGTCGAGCCGGAAGTCATTGTCCAGGCGCATGACACGCTCTTTGGCTTCGCGCAGCCGGGTCTGGTTGAGGTCGACCTGGAGCTGGGCCTGTTCCACGTCCCGCGCCGCGGCGTAGCCCATCTCGACCAGGCTCTTGCGCCGGTTCAGGTCGGCCTGAGCGGTCTTCAGGTTGTTCTCGGCGTCCGTGACCGCGTTGACGGCGGTCGTCCTCGCGTTGGGCTGCGTGACGTTGACGAGTTGTTCGTAGGCCTTGGTCTGCAAGTCCAGCTGGGTCTGGGCCGAGCGGATCGCCGCCGTGGTCAGGGCGGGCTGGGCCTTCATCTCCGCCTCGAGCTGGGCGACCCGCGACTTGGCCTTTTCGAGGGTCGTCTCGATCGTGACCTTGCGCTTGGCGATCTCGATACCCTGGCGGTCGACCGACGCCTGCGCCCCGGACAGCTGGGCCTCGGTCTGTTTGACCAAAAGCTCGGTCTCCTGGGGGTCGACGACACCGATCAGTTGGCCCGCCGAGACGACGTCTCCCTCGTCGACGAGGAGCTTGGTGAGGATGCCTCCGACCCGGCTCTTGACTTCGACGACCTTTTCCGGCTCGAGCGTCCCGGTCTCGACGACCTGCATGACGAGCTCGCCCTTCTCGACCTTTGTGGTCTTGTTGGCGGCGTTCATACCCGGCATCCCGCCCGGGGGCATGCCGCAGCCGGCAAGGCCCAGGGAGGCGCCGGCGAAGACGATGGCGATCGATCGAGATAGGGGTTTCATAGACACAACCACGAGAATCAGCGCTTGGCGTGCTCCCACGGGCCGGGGCCCGACGGCACGTGCCAGTGCTTCGGATAGACAAGATAAACCGTGTTGCGGCTGACCGCCCAGGCGCGTTCAAAGTCGGCGCGCTTGTAGGTCATGCGGACGGCGTTCCTACCCGGGTCGTTGAAGACCGGGTCGCCGTCATGGGTGAACCCGGTGAGCACGACAAGGTGGCCGTCGTTGGGTTTCCGGGGCTCTCCGCGGAGGAGGGGATAGCTGACCGACGTGGCGACCGGGACGCCGGCGGCGACCCATTCCTCCAAGTCGCGGACGTCGCGGAACCGGGAGACATAGGCGGTCAGGCCGGGCTGGCTGGCGGCGTAGGCCATGTTGAACGGCCAGTTGCCCGTGCCGCTCCAGGCCACGTCGTAGACGCCCTTTTGCACTTCGGGCACGTCGTGGTCGAGCTCGGGCTTCTTCAGCTGCTTGCTCCAGTAGCCGAGGATCATGCTCACCGACGTCGGGCTGCACGCCCCGTCACCGTTCGGATACGACATTTGGGCCCGGCGCGGTGGCTCCAGCGTCTTGCCCCAGGCCGACTTCAGAGGCTTCCGCGCCCGGGTCTTGGTCTTGGTGTCGACGAGGACGAGGTGAAAGGCGTCAAGGCGCGGGTGGGCCGATTCCGAGCCGTACAGATCGATTTCGACCGTGACCTTCTTCGTCGTCGAGGTCAAAGTGAGCGTGTCGGTGTCGACGCTGCCCGCGGCGTCCTTCTGGTCCTTGACGCTCGTCCGGGTGGGCTGGCCCGACCAGACGCCGAGGCAATAGCGGCCCGCACCGGGGGCGTCGGGGTGGAGATAGAACTCGATCCGCGACCCGGCCGGGGCCTGGGCCGACCAACTGGGGACCACCTCGTCGAAGGGACGAGGGGACTCGATCTGGGCGACCAGGCGCACGTGGCCGGGAGCGACTTGGGTGGACTGGAAGTCCGCCGTTGTGGCCGAAACGAACCCGTCACGCGCGACGACGGGCTGGGCCGTCACCAGAGCCAAAGCCATGCACCCCCACATGCACGAGGTTTTACTTTGCCTTGGCCCCCTCCGGTTGCGCGGGCCGAGGCAATTTGGGCCCTACGCGGCCTCATGGGAGAGCGTTTTGAGGGGTGGTGGCCCGTCGGGCAGGAACCGGTTGAAGAAGAGAGTCAGCAGGGCGATACCGGCACCGATGGCGAAGGGAAGCTGGTAGTTGCCGCTCGTCGTCCAGAGGACGGCGCCGACGATGGGGACGCTGACCGCGGCGACATGGTTCATCGTCACGCCCATCGCGATGCTGGGCGTCAGGTCTCCCGGCCGGACGATGCGGTGCAGGTAGGTGGTGAAACCTACGCTGAACGAGAAGAGGACGTTGTCGAGCAAGTAGAGCGCGATGAGGACGGCAAGGCTGTGGGTCGTCGCGTAGCCGACGAACACGAGGACCAGACCGACCGCGTACCAGAAGAGCGGCTTCTTTTCTCCGATGCGGTCGACGAGCCGTCCCATCCGAGGCGCGGTGACGGCGATGATCGCGGCGTTGAGAAGCTGGAGGACGACCATCTTCTCGACCGTCATGCCGTACACGAAGATCAGGCTGAACCCGGCGAAGATGGAGAAGATCTGGCGTCGGCACCCCTCCAGGAAGGAGAGGACGTAGTAGAGCCAGTACTCCCGGCGGAAGACGACCGGTTGGCGCTCACCGCCGCCGACCTCGGTGCTCAGGGAACGGCAGAACAGGGAAGCGGCCAAGATCGCCACTCCGCCGACGATGAAGATGACCTTGTAGGCCCCTTCCGACATGGAATTGGTCGCCTTCAGGGTGTTGGTGACGACCACGATCATGACGAGGGCGGCGATCTGGGACGTCGCCCCGACCCCGCTCATCCGCCCGAGGTGCCGACCGCCCTCGGAGCCTTTGGCCAGGTGGAGGGTCATCGCATTCTGGACGCTGGTCATGAGGTGGAAGCCGACGGACCAGAACACCGTGACCGAAACGAGGGGCCAATAGGAGCCGAACCAGCCGGTCGAGCCGATGCCGACCGCGCAGATGACCAAGCCGATCGTGGCGATCCGGCGCTCGGGCAAGGCGACCAAGACGCCGGCCATGAGGGACGCCAGCAAGCCGGGTATCTCCCGCATGGACTCGAGGCGGCCGAGGTCCAGCGGCACGGCGTGCAGATTGTCGCGGAGAAAGTTCTGGAAGACGCTGTTGTAGACGTTAAAGCCGAAATAGAACAGGGCGATGACCCACGTCAGCTTGACCCAGTCCAAGCGGCGGTCGTTGCGGTCTTCCACTCCCAGCATTCTGGACCGCCGGCGGGGACAGGAGGGGGCCGGCCAAATAAGAAGGCCCCGACCACGGCCAAGGGGAGAGCAAGCGCCGCGTCGAAGCCTGTGAGAACATTATGGCAATTTGCGACGAAACTGTATCAAGTTTTTGCAACTCTCATCATGAGTCTCGGCGCAAGGCGAGTTTGGCGGCGTCGGCCACATGGGGCCTGACGGTCTGCATGGCGGTCGACGTGTCGTCGGGATAGACCCGGTTCGTGAGGAGCACGACGAAGGTGCCGTCCGCGGGGTCGATCCAGACCGACGTGCCGGTGTACCCGGTGTGGCCGAAGCTCTGCGGGCCGAACAACGTCCCCGCCGAAGAACCTTCTTCCGACTTGGTGTCCCAGCCGAGGGCCCGGGTTGAGCGGTCGGACTGGCGCACCGTCCAGGCCCGGCCCTCGGCGTCCATGTCCAGCCATGCCTGCGCGGACCGGACGACGTCGGCGACGGTGCCGAAGAGCCCCGCGTTGCCGCTCACTCCGCCCAAGGCCCGGGCGAGCGGGTCGTGGACGACTCCCGGCACGAGGCCCGGGTCGGTCGGGGCTGTCCGGACGGCAGGGAGGTAGGTGAGAGTCCGGTGCCCCGTGGGCCCGGCGACGTGGCGTTTGAAGAGGACGTCGAGCCGGTCGTCCAACACATGCTCCAAGACCGCCCCCAAGATGATGAACCCGAGGCAACTGTAGGCCGTCGTGGCGCCTAAGTCGGACTCTGGCTTGGTGGCGACGACCCGGCGGCGCGTCTCGGCCGTGCCGAGCCCTGACTGGGCCAGGGGGTGGTCGTAGGGAGGGAGGCCGGACGAGTGGGTCAGGAGGTGCCACACGGTGGCGTCACCGACACCGGCCTCGGGAAGGATGTCGCCGATCTTTGTGTCCAGGGCCAGGGCACCGCTCCGCACGGCGAAGAGGGCGAGGGGCGTCGTCGCCAAGACCTTGGTCAGGCTGGCCAAGTCGTACACCGTGTCCAGGGTCACCAGTGGGCTGTCCTCGTCAAACGTCTCCCGGCCGACCGCACCGTAGGTCACCTGGGCTCCCCGGCCGTAGGCGTACGTCGCCCCGGGAAACCCCCGCTCCCGGACACCACGTTCCAGGATCTCGGTGACAAGGCTCATGGCACCACCGCCAAGGCCCGGAGTCGCAGCCCGGCCACCGGGTCTTTGGCCGACAAGGCAATGTCGCTGACCCAGGCGTCGGGGCCAAGGTCGATCCACGCTGCCGAGACGCCTCCGGTGGACGGCAAGAACGTGGGGTCACCGTCACCCACGGCCCGGACGTCTTGGCCGTAAACGAGGTCGCGGACGACCGTCTTGCCCGACCGCGTGTGGACCTCCAGTCGGCCGGCGACCGTGCCGGGCTTCACCCGGGCCGTGCAGTCGATGCCGACCAGGACGGCCCGGGCGGGCTTGCCGACGACCCACGTGCGTGAGCCGGGTTCCTTCGATGTTATGAAGTCCACCGGTGAATGGACTCCTTGGCCGGAGAAGACCGCCAAGTGATAGGGGCCGACGGCCAGGGGTGACGTTGTCGTCACGCCTTCCGGCGTCAGCGCCCGCGCACTCATGGCCCGGAGGGGGCGTGGGGCCTCGTAGGCAAGGCGGCGCAAGACCGCTGCCGGGTCGTACGCCAGCTTGTCAGGCAGTTCCTCGCGTCCAGACCACGCGTAGTCTGCGGCGAGGACGTATGCCGAGAACTGCCTGAATTCGCGGACAGTGGATTCAGGGGAAGACGTGTAGCCGGCCCAGGTGGTTTGGAGCAGCCCGCTCCCCCCCAGAGCCTTCGCCGCGAGCGCCTGGCCACGGATGTTGCCGGGCTCGAACCAGGACGAGGCGATGGGACGCGCCCCGCATTGCTTCCAAAGGGCCAAAGACGTGTATGCCTTTGGGTCGGGGTTGTTCACGTAGTGCCAGTCGGCGACCAGGGTGCCCGGCGAGACCACCGACCGGCGGACAGCGGCAGAAGCTGGGTCAGGCGCGTTCGTCGCGTCAGGCGCCTCGCCTTGGGCCAGGGCCATGTCGCCCCACAGCATCGGGGTGACCCCCAATTGCCTGGCCAAGCCCATGAGGAAGGGCACCTGTTCCTTCCACTGCCGGGTGACCTCCGCCGGCGTGGCCGAGACGCCTTCCATGTCGGTTTCGTCAAGGCCAAAGTGGACGACCCGGGGACGGAGGGCCTGGACGACCTCGGTCCACAGGTCGGTGAACAGGCGGCGGGTCCTCGGGGTGAAAGGGTCGACCGCGTAGGGGTGGTCGCGGTCTTGGGCGATGTCGAGGTTTTGGCCGTTGGCGAAGAGCCATTCGCAGTGACCCAGGCTTTGGATGAGGGGCACGGGTTCGATCCCCGCCCGCCGGTATCGGTCGAAGAGGGCGACCAAGTCGGCCTTCTTCATCGTCTCGTCCGTCGCGACGCCTGGCGTGGCCTTCCAGTCCGTCCGTTCGCACTGAAGGACGACGTGGTTGAACTTGAGCGGGCCGAGGACGTCCCGGACGAGGGTGCTTTGGTACGGCAGGGCCAGCGGGCCGACGAACATGTGGACACCGCGCCAGGGAAGGGCGGGCCAGTCTTTGATGGTGCAGACAGGGAGTCTGAGGCGTCCATTGACCGGCCGGGCGAGCATCCCCAGGGTTTGGAACGCATGGCGTAGCCCCAGTTCGTCGCGGGCCCGGACCCTGACCGCCGGGTCGGCGTCAAGAATGTCGATAATGTAGCCTTCGGGCGGCAGACCTAGCTCGACCGCGCTTGCCGCGACGCGGCGGACAGGCCCCGAACCCTGGCGTTGCCAGTCCCACAGGCGGGCCCACGCCCCGACCGCGTCTTCGAAACTGACCTTGGCGATGTTGCTGCCTTCGACCCGCCAGTCGGCCGAGCAATCGACGAACCCGACGCCGGGGTCAATGGACTGCGGGCGGGGGACCAGCGGGAGCGGTTCGGCGGACGGGTCCAGTTCAACGAGGTTCTCGCCCGTCTTGGTCGCCAGCGTTTTGGCCTCGGCAGGCTGGAACGCGGCGGGGTGACGGGCGACCGCGTAGGTGATCCGGACATGCGCTGGTTTGCCCTTGGCGACGGGGACGGCGGTGGAGCCGAGCCACCAAGCGTCTCCGCCGTCCGCCCATGCGCGGGAGGTTCCTCGCCCGTCGAGCAAGACCATGTCTGCGCTTGAGGCCACGGTGAGGTCGGCGGGAGCGGCGGTGAACCGCCACGTTTTCGCGGAGCCGCCAATGGGGAGCGGTTCACCCGACGGGAGGGGGAACCGGGTGACGGTCATGTCGCCCTCGGCCACTTGGCCCGACGCAAAGACTCGGGACCAGAGACGGCCCGCCTGGACTTCGACCAGGGCGGGGTCGTCTCCCGACCATTCGAACGTGTAGGCCACCGTGCAGCCGTCCGCGGTGGGGGTCATCACGCCCCGGGCGCTGACATTGTCCCGGGGGCTGTCCCAGGTGAGGGTGACGGTACCGTCCGGTCCACGGGAGACCTTGGCGTCACGCCAGGTGGAACTGAAGTAGCCTTTCGACCATCCGGGCGCGTAGTATTGGAACCCTGACGACTGGACCAGGGGGAGTCCTCCCACCGTCAGGGTCGTTCCCGAGCCGGACCTGAAGGCGACGTCGAAGTCCGCGGGCGCCAGGGCGGCTGCAAGGGCGAGCCAGACCATGCCTCTAGTCTAGTCTGTCCGAACTGGGCTCGCGACGCTCCAAGACCCTCTCCATCACCGGGTAGTTGTCGTGGGCGAGGCGCTCGGTCTTGCCATTGAGAGTCCGGTAGGAGACGACGTCGTAGCCGGGCTTGCCTGGGTTCCTGACCCGAGCCCGACGACCCTCCCCGAACGTGAACTCGGACGGTTGGACGGCGCGTCGGACCTGCGTCCAGACGCTGGCCCGCGGCGGGGCGACCGGCCCCTCGATCCAAACGCGGAGCACACTGCCTTGGGCGGTGCCCCGGATGGTCACCGCCCTTTTGTAGGGATTGCGGAACTTGAGGTCGATGTTGGGGTGGGCGACGGCGGCGTCCCTTCCCGCGGGCACATAGTCGGGGGCGTGGTAGTGGCTGTGCCGTTCCACGATGACCATGCCCGCGAGGAGAGCGGCGTTGAAAAGAGTCGTGCTCGTCTGGCAGACCCCACCGCCAAACGCGTCCACGAGCATCCCGCCGAAGCTGACCGGGGCTTTGCGGTAACCCCGGTCTTGCGTCCATGGCCCGATCGTTTCGTTGAACGAGAACACCGCGCCAGGTGGCACGACGGCACCGTCCAGGCGGGCGAGGGCCAGGGTCGCGTTGTGCCGTTGGGCACTGTTCCTCAGCTCGATAGGCGTGGCGTATTCGCCGACCTTGCCGTCGGCGCGGTGGCCCGCACTGAGGCCGAGCGCCCCGACGCCCGCGAGCCCCGCGACAAGGATGACCGCGCCCTTCATTTCGGGGTCACCTTGAGAATCCCCGTGCCCGTCCGCACGACCATGCCGGGGTCATACATGGGATAGGCCGTCGCTGGTGGAGCGTAGCAAGTTCCCGGCGACTCCGCCCGCACGGCGTACTCCAGGACGTGCTCGCCTGGGGCGAGTTCTCGCGAGAAATAGACGGTCCGGTCGTCGCGGAAGTCCGCCCCGCACCACCAGTAACCCCAGTCGTTGTTGCCGTCCAGAGTCCGGTCGAGTTCGACGGTGCGGGCGTTGCTGGGCACGTAGTCCTCGATGGCCACATACCTGAGCGTCCGGGAGTTCCGGACGGTCAGCCGCACCCGGTAGACCTCGCCAGACTGGAATGTCGTCGAAGGCTGTGACGCGGGGACGAGCCTTCGCACGCCGTCGCTCGTGCCTAGTTCCATCTTGTGATACGTGCGCGTGATCGAGAACCCGCTCGACAGGGCCAGGGGTTTGGCGTCCGGCTCGAACACCATGCCCTTGTAGTCAAGGGCGTATGACGCCGTGGCACCACCGGACACCTTCACTTGGACGCTGTTCTTACCTTTGGCCAGGCCGCTGAGGGGAACCCGCACCGCCGACGGTCGGCCCAGAGCCAACCGCGCAAAGGCATTTCCGTTCACGATGACCTCGGCCTCCCCGGAACCTAGCTGTTCGGGGTGGCGGGCCAGGTAGGCCGCGATCGTGCCCACCGACCGGTGGAGCAGCCAGGTGTCGGTCATGCTTGACCGGACGGGCGGCGTGGCGAGCCGGTACACGACGTCGGACGTCAGGGCGGAGTCGGGCTCGATCGCGACCAGAGCGTAGGCGACGGTCTCTTCCGTGCCGTAGTCGGCCCCCTCCGCCACCGAGTGGGGTGCAGCCGCTTCGAGCCGCTGAAGGAACGGAGGAAGCTGTGCCTTCGCCGCCGATGCGACGTTGGCGTCCTCCGACCGACTGAGACGGCTATAGGCCAGGGCCGTCCAAGCCAGCGACTCCGCGCCCAGCTTCTTGTCGCGGTCGATGCCGGTCTTGAAGACGTCGTCGATCGCTTTGAGCAGTCCGGCCCGTTGGGTATGGCCTGCCAAGGCGGCGGCCAATTGCAACCGGCGGCGTGCCTCGTAGGTGTCGCGCGGTGGGGTGGCCAGGTACTTCACCGCCCACTCGATGTCGGCGTTCACCCAGTCTTCCTTGACGGCGACCCCTTCCTGCTTGAGGACGCGGAAGCTCTCGAGGGCCACCGCCGTCACCCACGGGTCAGGCTGGTCGTTGCGGAACCAGCCCCAGCCACCGCCGTACTGCCTCATGTCGCGCAACCGGGCGAAGCCACGGCGCAGCACCTCGTCGACCTTGGTGTCGAGGTCGGCGTCGACATACCCGGCCCGTGCCAGGGTGCGTTGGGTCAGGACGGCGGGCACCATCCGGCTCAGCGTCTGCTCGACGCAGCCGTACGGATAAGCGACCAGTTCGTCAACGTGGGATAGGAGCGTCCCGGCCAGTCCCGGGGCGACCCGGACGTCCAGGGCCCCCGTCGTGGCGTTGGCGGGCACCTCAAGGACATACCCTGCCTCGGCCGGTCTGCCCGGGCCGCCGACGATGCCGCCGGCATGCCAGTAAGAAGGTCGTCCGTTGGTGTGCACCGGCACCTTCATCTCCACCGCGTCGGCAGGTCCCGACGCGGTCGTGGCGGTCAGCTTGACGACAGCGTCGCCGGGGTTTCCTGCTTCCAGGTTCCATGTCAGCACCTCGGTGCTGTCGGCCCCGACCTGTTTGACTTGACGGAGGGCGCCGTCCGACTTGGCCCCCTGAAGTTCCAGGTCCACTTGCACCTGGAGAGGCTTTTCGGTGGTGTTGGTCAGGGTCGCCGAGACTTGCTGGACGTCGGATTGGACCATGAACGGCGGCAGGCTTAGCCTGGCCATGAGGTCTTGGGTCGCGACGACTGCCGACTTGCCCTTGCCGACGGCGGCGTCGGCGGTGACGGCACAGACCGTGGCCCTCCACTCGGTGAGGTTGTCGGGCAGGCGGACGTGGACCCTTGCCGTCCCGTCGGGCCCGGTACGCAGGTCCGCCGACCAGAAGGCGGTGTCCTTGAAGTCCCGCCTGACCTTCACGTCGGCCGGGCTCTTGTCGCCCCCGTCGAAGTAGATCGAGGGGAACGACCATGTCGTCTGGACCGACGAGTACCGCTCGGGGTAGAAGGTTTGGAGCGGGTCGTTGGCGTCCTCACGGATCGCGTACACCGCCTCGTCGACGACGGAGAAGGCCAGGTCGGCTGAGACGGGCCTGCCCGACTCGTCGGTGGTGGAGATCGTGTAGCCGACGTCGTCGCCTGGCTTGGCTTTGGCCTTGTCCGCCGCGACCTGGACTTTGAGCCGTTTGCCACGGGCTCCGATCCGGATCTGGGCCTCCACGCTTTGCATGTCCTTGTTCGAGACCCGGCAGACCGAGACACTCGCGCCGGAAGGGGTCGCGGCCAGCCCAGGCAACTTCACTTCCGCGCTGTCCGATGGCATGGGCACGACCTTCGTCCAGGTCACCTCGTCCGTTTCAACGGTGACGAGCACGGGAACGCCGGGAGCGTCAGAGCGGACGACCGCGGTCGGTCGGTCGGTGACGTGGTAGACGTGCTTGTCGAGGGTGACGTTGAGGTAATCGACGTTGGCGGCGGAATGGTCGCCAGGCACCCAGAACGAGACGACGGACTCGACGGTGCGGCCATGGCTGTCTTTGATCGAGACCACCGCCTCGTAGTCACCTGGCTTGTCGGGGACGACGTCAAGGACGCCCTGTCCCCTTGCGTCCAACTGTCCGGTCACCACGGCGTAGTTGGTCCTCACCTCGCGGGCAGGTTCCCCTTCCTCGGCCTCCTGGTCGGTACGTTCGTAGTTCAGGCGGGTCAAGGCGACCGCGACGGTGCCCGTGGCGGGGGACCCGGACTTACGCCCCGTGGCGGTGACGCGGATGCGGAATGGCTGGCCCGAGTTGGCGGCGTAGTTGTCAGCCTCGGCCTGAAGGTCGAGGTCACCTTGGTAGACGTTAAAGCTGCCGCTTCCCGAGTAGTAGCGGTCGCCCGTACCGGTGACATCGACTTTGACCTCGTACCGCTCGGTGCCGGCGTCGGGAGGGGACCACCCCGTCGTTTTCTGGGCGACCGGCCGAGATGTGGAGACGTTGACCGTCGCCCGGCCTTGGGCGTCGGTAGTCAGGTCTTCGGTCTTGACGAACTCGGCGTAGTCGGTGTCGCCAAAGCCGCCTTCGTCACCCTCCCAATAGACCTCCTTGCGGTAGACCTGCACCTGGACCTTGGCCGACACGGCCGGCTCACCCGTGTAGGTGTTGACCTGGACCGTCACCGGCACGGTGTCGCCGCGGTAGGCGGCTTTGACGGCCGGGCTGACCTTGATGTCGTACTCAGGCTTGCGGTACTGGGCGACCGGGAAGAAGTGGCTGTCCGACCAGTCGCCGCTCGTCAAGGAGATCTCGTAGGAGCCGGTGGGTGACTCCGCCTCGATCTTGAAGGAGCCGTCGATCCGCCCGTCGGCCGCCACTTGGCGGTTCATGGTCGCGACGGTGTCACCGTCCGGGCCGCGTAGCTCGACATTGACACTCTTGAGGCTTGCCGGACCAAACTGTGCCCCAACCGGGTGGCGGATAAACGTCTTGAAGAAGACCGTGTCGCCAGCCCGGTAGACGGGTCGGTCCGTGACGGTCCAAGCGACGTCGCTGTCGTGCTCGTTGTAGCGGTTCCACCAGGTGTAGGCCCGGTTCTCACCGTCGCTGGCCATGAGCATCGCTTGGCGCGTGTTGTCGTCGTGGCCGACAGGGACGTCGACGGTGACGAGGCCGTTTGCGTCGGTGGTGCCGGCAGGTCGGACACCGCCGGCGGTGACCAGGTCGATCTTGACGTTGGGTCGAGGTTTCCCGTCGCGGAGGCCGACGGCCCAGGTGGTCGCCTTCTTGTCGCCGGTCTTGGTGACCAGGCCCAGGTCGGTCACGGTGAACCAGAAGTAGCGGTTTGCCCCTTTGGAAGAGGCGAGGGCACGGTACACGCCGCGGGGCAGTTTGGGGACGGTGAGGTCGGTGGTGAACGCACCCTCCAGGTCGATCATTTGCGGTTGACCTTCGCTCTGGTGCACCACTGGTCCGTCGGCCACCGTCGCGGGGTCCTTCGGGTTACGGTTCCGGGTGACGCCAGTCAGCACCGCGGTCAAGTTGCGCGAGTCGCGGATACGCTCGGGTTCGATCCGCCAGACGGTCAGCTTGATCGACCTCTCGGTGAGGTAGCCGCTGGATTTGATCTTGATCGGTTCGTCGGGCAGGAAGACCGGGGTGGAGAGGGCGATCTGGATCTGCGGGTCGCGAGGAACCGCCTCGAAGTCCAGGCGGTTGGCTTTACCCTCGACGACGGCGACCATCCGCTGCTGGACGTCATGGGCCGTGCCCCTCACCCAGACGTTGTAGTTGCCGGTGGGCAGGCGTCGAAACTTGAACTTACCGTTCTCGTCGGTCCGGACGGTGTAGTCGCGGTGACGGGCTTCGTCGCCGTCTTGCCATTCGGGCGAGAAGGTGACAAAGGCCTTCGGCAACGGCTTCTTGTTCTCGAACATCGTCACCGTGCCCGAAACCGGTGTCACGGGGATCTCTTTGTTGACGCCAAATGCGGTCAGGGCGGAGACCAGAGCCACCGCCAGGACCAGGGCGAACGTCGCGGCACGGCGGTCAGGCTTCGGCACTGGATTCCTCGCTATTGGGACGGGTCAGGAGGCCGGCCGTTGCGGCCAATGCGGCCACGACGAGCACGGCCACGGCGAACACGGCCATCTTGTTGTCCTTCTTGATGTCGACGGCTTCGGTGAGCACGGGCGCGACAGCGGCGACCAGCCAGGCGAGGCCGCCCCCGAAGACCGCACCTGGCAGCGCGTCGCGACCCGACAGGCACGAGAGCGCACCCCCTAACGCGAGGCCCAGGACGACACCGACGGTGCCTCGGTCACCCAGGAAGACGGCGGCGAAGGCGGCCAGCCCACCGGCCGCGACCCAGGCGGCGACAAGGGCGGCTGTCCCCTTGGTGCCGGCCTGTTCTCGGACGGCACCGACAAACTCGTTCAAGGCGACGACCGTCGCCGCACCGACCAGAAGGCCGACGGTGACGTAATGCTGGCCGATGTCGAAGGAGTCGAGGGTGTCGGGGGCGAGGTTTCGGAGGAGTCGGTAAGCGGCGAGGGCCAAGATCGGGCTGAGGGCCGCGGCGGCGGAAGGCCGCCCCACCACGCCGGTGACCGCTAGGCCGACGAGGGCGGCGGCCGCGATGCCCGGGGTCTGGGCTTGGCTGAAGCCGACCGTCGCCACGCCAGTCCAGGCGAGTGCCCCGAGTGCCCCGGCGGTCGGTGTCGGCGCACCGTCGCCCCACAGCCATCCGATCACGAGGGCGGTAGCCCCTGCCGTCCCGACGACGAGGGCGAGCTCGGGCTTATGGAACCCGAATTGGAACACCGCCACACACGCGCCAGTCACCACGGCACCGAGGGCCGGGCCCGCCCAGGGTGAGCGGTCGCCCAGTTGGTCGGCCAAGGCCAGACCGACGGTCGCGACGAGGGCGAGGGCGCCGGTGACCTGGAGTCCAAAGTCGGCCGCCTGGATCTTGAGGAACAGAAGCAGCAGGGCGGAGGCCACCGTGGCGAGGGGGAGCAAAGCCGAGTCAGGCCGATGGGACTTTGTCCAGTTGGCCCAGAAACCAAAGGCGGTGACCCCAGCCAATGCGGCCCCGATCCAAAGCCAGTCGGCGGTCGGGATGTCGGCGGCCATCGCGAGGACGGCAGGGAACGCACCCAACGCCACGAGTGAGGGTCTTGTCTTGGCCGGGCAACCAGTGGTCGTCGCCGAGAGGACTGACGCGGCGGCCGCCACTACCGGCGTGAGGGCGACGGGGACCGATCCGGTCAGCTTGAAGAGGCCGAGCGCCGACGCCAGGCCCGCCAGCCCGACCAGCAGGGAGGCGGTGACGTCCGGACGGGCCGGTTTTGGTGTGCGGGCATACTCCCACGCCCAAGCGGCCAGGGCGGCGGCGGCAAGCAAGACAAGGACAGGTGTGGACATGAGACCCCTACTAGGTTCGGACGAACCTGGACGGCTTGGCGCACGAAGGGATTTCGGTGGTCCGGTAGGTTTTCCACACGGACCGGACCACCCGCCCTCGTCAGACCTTGTCGGTCAACTCGGGCACTGCGTCAAAGAGGTCGGCCACTAGCCCCAAGTCAGCCGCCTCGAAGATCGGTGCCTCGGGATCCTTGTTGATCGCCACGATGACCTTGCTGTCCTTGATCCCCGCCATGTGCTGGGTGCTGCCGCTGATGCCTGCGGCGATGTAGAGGTCGGGGGCGACGACCTTTCCGGTCTGGCCGACTTGGAGTTCGTTCGGGGCGATCCCGTTGTCCACCGCCGCGCGGGTCGCACCGACCGCGCCACCGAGTTTGTCGGCCAAGCCGCCGATCAGCTTCTCAAAGGTCGCGGCGTCGCCGAGTGGGCGTCCCCCGCTGACGACCACTTTGGCCTGGGTCAAGTCGGGGCGTCCACCCGTCCCGCCAGACCGACCGACGCGGGTGGTGGTCCCTTCGAAAGGCAAGGACATGGGTTCGGCCGCGGGCGACGGGCCGTCGGCGGGGCCAAATGAGGCGGGCCGGAAGGTGAGGACGACCGGGTGGCCCAAGGTCTCGACGGTGGCCAGGGCCGCGCCGGCGACGACGGGGCGCACAAAGCGGCCCGGGCCCTCGATGGCGACGATGTCGGTGACCATGGCCGCGTCGAGGAGCCCGGCGAGCCGGGCCATGACGTCTTTGCTCGCCATCGAAGACGCGGAGACGAAGGAGGTGTAGGAGTCGGCCAGGCTGTGGATCCCGGTGGCCGCCGCGTCGGAGGGCGGGACCTCGGCCAAGTTCGTCGTGATGAGACGCCCGGCCCCGGGTGCGGGTGCGTCGCCCGTCAGGAGGAGGACGTCATAGGGGTGGCCCAGGGACGCGGCGACGCCGGTCGCCGGGGCGACGTCGGCGGGCCCGAAGGCGACGACCAAAGTGCGGCTCACGCCAGCACCCCCCGCTCGCGGAGCGCGGCGACGAGCTCGTCCACCGATCCGACCTTTCGGCCGGCCGGACGAGTCGGCGGAGCGGAGTAGCCGACGACCTTCAGTTTAGGGTGGGCGTGGGTGAGCCGGGCCCGCTTTGCCAAAGGCTTGGACCGGGCCTTGATGATGCCGGGCAAGGCGATGTAACGGGGCTCGTTCAGGCGGAGGTCTGCGGTGACCACGGCGGGGAAGGGGAGTTCCAGCGTCTCTTCACCGGTGTCGGTCTCGCGGGTGACGGTGACTTTGCCGCCGTCGAGGGACAACTTGCTCGCGAAGGTCGCCTGAGGCCAACCGAGCTTAGCGGCCAGCATTTGCCCGACCTGGTTGCCGTCGTCGTCGGTGGCCTGTTTGCCCATCAGGACAAGGTCGGGCTTCAACTCGTGGACGAGGGCGGCGAGTTCGGCGGCCACGACGCTCGGGTCGAGTTGGTCATCAGTCTCGACGAGGACGGCGTCGTCGGCGCCGATGGCGAGGGCCTTGCGCAGTTGGTCTTCGCAAGCGGCAGGGCCGATGCTCGCGACGGTGACCTGGACGGTCGGGTCGGCTTCCTTCTTGCGCACCGCCTCTTCGACGGCGATCTCGTCGAACGGGTTGACATCGAACTTGGCCGAGGCGGTGTCGAGGCCGCAACCGTCGGCCAGGGCCTTGACCTTGGCGAAGGGGTCGACGACCCGCTTGACCGGGACGAGGATTTTCATGGGCCCAGGTTACCGAGCCACCCCGACTCTGGTCGTGGGCATGCTCAGTCATGGGCCGCCCGTCAAGCATGCCCGACCCACGACGCGAAGGCGGCGCGGGCCGCCTCGAGCTTCAACCGCCGTCGGTCGCTCTTGTGCCGGGGGTCTTCCGGAGGGTCGGGGAAGAGTCCCCAGTTGATGTTCATCGGGGCAAAATCCCGTTCGGTGGTGTCCTGCAGATGGCTGACCAGCGATCCATAGGCGCAGTGCCGGGGAGGCTGGACGGGCCTCTCACCGGACAAGACCTTGGCTAGTGCCAGGCCGACATAGATGCCGGTGGCGGCGCTCTCGACATACCCCTCGACGCCGGTGATTTGCCCAGCGAGGAAGACGCCGGGCCGGGCGACGAGTTCGAGGGTTGAGGTGAGCGCGGCGGGTGCGTTCACGTAGGTGTTCCGGTGGACGACACCGAGTCGGACGAACTCGGCCTGTTCGAGGCCGGGCACCATCCGGAGGACCTGCTGCTGGGGCCCCCACTTGAGCCGCGTCTGGCATGCGACCATAGAGTAGAGGGTCTTCTCGCGGTTCTCGGGCCGGAGTTGGAGGACGGCCCACGGACGGCGGCCCGTCCTTGGGTCACGTAAGCCAACCGGCTTGAAGTTGCCGAAACGGAGCGAGTCCTTGCCCTTGCGGGCGATCTCTTCGATCGGCTTGCATCCCTCAAAGAACACGGGCTTCTCAAAGTCCTTGAGGGGAACCTGTTCGGCGGCGAGCAAGGCGTCGACAAAGGCTTCGTACTGCTCCTTGTCAAACGGGCAGTTGAGGTAATCGTCCCCTTCGCCTTTGTCGTAGCGGCTTTGGGCGAAGACGACGTCTCGGTCGAGGGTCGAGGCGTCGACGGTCGGGGCGACGGCGTCGTAGAAGTAGAGGTGCTCTTGGCCCGTCTGGGCGGCCAGCCATCCTCCGAGTTCCCCTGTGGTCAGTGGGCCGGTCGCGAGGACGATCTTTTCGCCCCGCCCCAGGGCGTCTTCGGCGTCGCTGGGGGTGAACTCACGCCGGACGACGTCGATGAGGGGCTCGGCGTCGACCGCCGCGGTCACTGCCTGGGCATAGAGGTTGCGGTCGACGGCCAAGGCCGAGCCACCGGGGACGCTGTGGGACTCGCCACTTGGAATGACCAACGAGCCGAGGGCCTTCATCTCGGCCTTGAGTTGTCCGGCCGGTGTGTCGGGGTCCTGAGATTTGAAGCTGTTGGAACAGACAAGTTCGGACAGGAGGTCGGTCTGGTGCGCCTCGGTCATCCTCACCGGGCGCATCTCGACCAAGCGGCAGGGGAAGCCACGGCGGGCCAGGGCCCAGGCGCACTCCACCCCGGCGAACCCCCCGCCGACCACGGTGACCCGCGGGGTCATTCGACCCGTGAGGCGACGGCGTCGCCCAGTTCCTTGGTGCTGACCAGCCTTGTCCCCGACTCGAAGATGTCAGCGGTGCGGAGGCCGGCACTGAGAGTGTCCTCGACGGCGGCTTCGATCCGGTCGGCGGCTTCACCGTCGTTGAACGAGTAGCGCAGCATCATCGCCGCACTGAGGACCGCTGCGATGGGATTGGCCCGGCCCTGTCCGGCGATGTCGGGCGCCGAACCATGGACGGGCTCGTAGAGGCCGAAGACGGCGTCTGACCCCTTTGGCTCGCTCAGCGAGGCGCTGGGGAGCAGACCCAGGGACCCGGTGATCATGGAGGCCTCGTCGCTCAGGATGTCACCGAACATATTCTCAGTGAGGATCACGTCGAATTGGCCGGGGTCGCGGACCAACTGCATGGCGCAGTTGTCGACGAGCATATGGCTGTGGCTGACGTCGGGATAACCGGCCGCCACCTCGTCGACGACTTCCCGCCAGAGGCGGCTCGTTTCCAGCACGTTGGCCTTGTCGACGCTGACGAGCAGGCTCTGCCGCTGACGGGCGACTTCGAAGGCGCGCCGGGTGATCCGTCGGACTTCCGCTTTCGAGTAGGTGCAGGTGTCGACGGCGGTTTCTCCGCCGTCCCTTCGTTCGCGCGGCTTGCCGAAATAGATGCCGCCGGTCAACTCGCGGACCACCATCAGGTCGACAAGGTTGCGGCCCTCTTTGAGCGGGCTGGCGTGCATGAGGGCCCGCATGGTCTTGGCCGGGCGCAGGTTGGCGAACAAGTTAAGCTCACTCCGAAGGGGAAGCAGGGCGCCGACTTCGGGCCGGAGTTCGATGGGCTCAAGCTTGTCCCACTTCGGGCCGCCGACCGCACCCATGAGCACAGCGTCGGACTTCCGGCACAGGTCCAAGGTCTCGGCTGGCAAGGGGCGGCCGGTGGCGTCGTAGGCGGCGCCGCCCAGCAGGGCGTACTCAAAGTTGAACTGGCGACCCGTCGCCTCAAGGACCTTGATGGCCTCGTCGATGACCTCGGGGCCAATGCCGTCACCAGGAAGGACGGCGACATTCAGGGACATGCCGGGATTATGCCACCGCGACCAGGCCACGGACCAGGGCGTACCGGTCTACGAGAGGAGACCCAATTCTTGGAGCAGTCGGGGGCTCGTCCGCCAATCGGGACGGACCTTGACGTGGGTCTCCAGGTAGACCTTTTGGCCAAGGAGCTCCTCGATCTCTTTGCGGGCCTCGCTCCCGATCTCTTTGAGCATCTGGCCGCCCTTGCCGATGATGATGGCTTTTTGCCCTTCGCGTTCGACGATGATGCTGACCATGATCTCGACGCGGGTGCCGTCGTCCTCCCAAAGGTCGACCGTGACCGCCACGGCATGGGGGACCTCTTCGCGCGTCTTCAGCAAGACCTTCTCACGGACGAGTTCTCCGACGAGGTCGCGGAGCGGCTGGTCGGTGTACTCGTCCTCAGGGTACAGCGGGGGGCCCTCGGGCAAGCGATCGAGGAGCAGGCCGAGGAGAAGGTCGATGTTCTGCCGCTTCGTGAGCGAGGTCATCACCACCGACTCTTCGCCGAGTTCCCTGGTGTAGGCCCGGTAGTTCGTCTCGACTCGGTCGGGCGTCATGCGGTCCATTTTGTTCAGGGCGACGACGACGCGCCCGCGCTTTTCGCCCAGCCAGCCCTCTTGGCGGAGCATACGGAAGACGTCTTGGTCGTCCTTGCCCGGCATCCGCGAGACATCCACCATGACGAGCACGGCGTCCGGTTCGCTGACTGATTGGCGGGCCGACTCGTTCAGCGCGTGGCCGAGCTTGTCATGCGCCTTGTGGAGGCCGGGGGTGTCGACGAGGACCATCTGGTAGTCGTCGGTGCTGACGATCCCCAAGACCCGCTTGCGGGTCGTCTGGGGCTTGTCGCTGACGATGGACACCTTGTGGCCGACCAGTTGGTTGGTCAGGGTGCTCTTGCCGACGTTGGGCCGACCCACGACGGCCACGATGCCTGAGCGGTGGGCCATGGCCTACTCCCGCTTCCGGAAGAGGACGCTCATCTTGGCCTCTGCCGCGGCCTGTCGGTCGGCCCCCTCGGCACGTGCCGCAAAGGTCTCCTCCGTTCCGGTGCGTTCTGGGCCACCGCGGCCCCGCTTCCGGCGGCGACGGCGTCGTCCGGTGACTTTGCCCTCGGCGGTCTCCTCGTCAGTTGATTCGGAGGAACTGAGGTCAATGTCGAGGAGCGACGGTTTGATCAGCAGGTCGTCGGCCAAACTGTCGGACCACGACTCCTCGACCCACTCGTCGAGCTTCATGATCGGCACTTCGAACCGGACACGGTCCCAATGCATCGTGTTTTCGTCGCGGACGATGGGCTCCTTGATCTCGACGAGGTCTTCGACCTTCGCGTTGACGACGGCCTGGACGTCTCCGGGCGTCCCGACGACGAAGGTGTGGGTCGTGCCGTCGAGGGCCATGAACTTGAGGCCGTTGGCTTCCGGCTGCAGGTACTCGCCCGCAGCGAGGTCGTAGGCGACCCACTTGTCGGGGAGGGTGACCGTGCGTGCCCCGGTGCCCTTGCAGTGGACAGTCAGGTACGGCGGGTCGACATGGACGACGTCGTCGCTGAAGCTCCACACATGGCATCCCGCCATCTGGCCGAGGGCCCGGAAGAGCCCCGGGGAGACGATCGGCTCGCCCAAGAAGACGCTGGTCCACTCGCCGGTGCCGTCGGCTTCGCCCTTGAACCGGCGGACCACATAGCTGGGCAGGCCGGTTTGGGTGTATTCGCCCAGAACCATGGCGTCTTCGGGGATCGCGAAGTAGCTCGGTTCCAGTTGGCCCCCTTGGGCGATCTGGTCGGCCGGGACCGGTGCGGCGAGCGGGTCACGGAAGTTGAGGATCGTCGTGCCAGGCCGGCTGTAGAAGGGCTGGGGCCGGAGGGCGATCCCCGTCACCTCGCGGACGCGCTCCAGGCTTTCACGGCCACCCTCGAACAGACCGGCGGCATAGAGCCAGAACAGCACTTTGCCGTCGCGCTGAAGCCGGCTCTTGATCGCACTGCGCACCTCGGGGCGGACGTCCCAGGCGTTCACAAAGACGTAGAGCTTCGCGTCGGGGAACGACTCACGGTGGGCAAGGTCGCTGAGGAGGTAGAAGCCGACGGACAAGCCGCACCGAAGGACGGCCTCCCGCACGTTCTGGACGAGGATGCCGAAGGCCCTCTCGTCGACGAGGAGGGCGAGAGACCGCTCGTCGATGAACATGGCGACTTCGGGCGCGTCGGGCTTCTTGCTCAGGCGGCGGACCATGGTGTCGCGCACCGTCTTGGCCCGCTCCCAGATGCCGCGGGAGTTCAGCCACCCGTTGCCCCAACTGTCCATCCAAACGACGCCACCGCCGTGGGCCAACGCCGCGCCGGCCCCGCGCCAATGGACGCTCTCTAGGGCTTGGGGGGTCTTCATCACCGGGTTGAACCCGTCGGGCTCTTCTCGCCCGCTGATGGGGGTCTTAAAGTCTTCTTCGCTCAGGTAGAGCTTGCCGTTGAGGGCGATGCTGTCGACCGGGGCGGGGAAGGGGCAGGTCCCCCCCGGCTCGCGGTTCTTGTAGCTCGGCGGCCCCGCGATGTAGTCGATGACCGGGCTCCGCAGGATCTTGCCCAGGGACAAGTGACCGCTCGCCGGGTGGCTCCACTCAAAGGTGTAACCGTAGCTCACGCCGACGAGGAACATCCCCTTGCTGGACTTCTTGGCGGCATAGCCCAGCTGGACGATGCGTTCCGAAGTGATGTCGCTCAGGAAGAGGTGGAAGTCCACCCACCGTCGTGACCGGCGGTCCGTGCGGACAAAGGCGTCGTGCGACGCGTGGTCGCGGTAGGGAGGGACTTTGACCGAGTCGAACTTGACCCCGCCGTCGAACCATGTGGCCCGCAATGTGGTCTCGTCGTTGCGGTAGCGGTGGCGCAACCAGTCTTGGAACTGCTTCGTCGAGGCGGTCGATGTGTCGTACCCGTGTCCGTCGGGAAAGAACCATTCGCCCCGCTCCAAGTGGACGCCGAGAATGTGGTCCGCTTCGGGGAGGTCCGCGAGCTTTTCGACGAACGCGGCCAAGCACTCTTCGGCGACTCCCCAGAACTCGTCGTCGCACACACTGGGCTCGGCGACAGAGCCGTCTTCGCCCACGTAGCGTGCCTCGGGGAACTTGGACTGCCAGTCCGGGGCGGCGACAAACGTCGTGCGGAACAAAAGCAGGGCCTCGGGGTCCGTCTCAATGAACTTCCTGAGCATGAACCCAGCCATGCGGACGGCCTCGTCGACCTTGGTGGGGTCGACGTCAAGTTCGACGAGGGTGCTGAAGAGGTGGACGCCGTTCTCCGCCGCCATCTTGACCTCTTCCATGACCGTGCCCACCCGCGACTCGTCTTGGGCGAGGGCGAAGAAGAAGAGGGGAGGCAAGACCTTGCGGTCCTTGACCAGGATCGTGTTGCCGTCCCTGACGATGACTTGGGCCGCGGTCTCCGGTATCTGGATCGGCTCTCGGACCGGGGCCGGCGGCGGCAGGGGCGGGGCCGGGGCCTCGACAGTCGCCTCGACCGGTTCTTCGGCCTTGGCCTGCTTCGCCGCGTCTCGGCTTCTTGATTTACGGTCCTTGTGCTTCCGGGCGTCGTAGACCGGTTCTTCTAGGGGCTCGGTAGGTTCGTCTTTCGCGACCGACCCGGTGGCCCGCTTGGCGTCCTTGGCGCGCCAGGCGACGATCGACACCCGCTTTTCGTCGTCGGCAAGGAGGAAGTCGCCTTCCGATTTGGTCCGCGGCTGCTTGGCTTTGGTCTTGGGCGTGGGCTTGGCCGGTTCTGGGGCCGGCACCGGAGCGGCGGCAGAACTGCGCGGCCGCCACCGAGGGACGAGCTGGATTTCGCCGTCGACGACGTCGTCCATGTCGGGTTCCTGGGCGGACGGCGCAGGAGTGGCCTTCTTGGTCGCCCGCTTGGGGGCCGCACTCTCGCCTTCCGCACTCTTGGCACGGGAGGCGCGCTTCGGTTTGGCGGCGTCAGTGGAGGGCTCGGCAGTCTTTTTGTGGGCCGTCGGCTTCACTGGCGCCCCAGCGTCGTCCGGGGTCGGCCCGGTCGCTTTCTTCGGTCTGGTCGCCTTCTTGACCGGCGCCTGCTCTTCGGCAGGGGCCGCGGCTTTCTTGGCGCGGGGCTTGGCGGTCGTTGTGGTTGTCGGGTTTTCGACTGGTTCAGAAACTGTTTTCGGGCTCGCTTTTCGGCTCATGGGGTGCCACGTCGGGTTGTAAAACTGTCTAGAGGCGCCAGCGACGTGCGGAGGGAGGCGTCAAAACATGTCCTGCCCGTCCGACGGCGACGACCTGCGTGGAGTATGGCACCCAGTCAGGCGGTTACCCTGGGGACTGTCCTGAGGAATCTTCCCACTAAATTTGCGGGGGCGGCCCGCCGATCATCCCAGTGAGCGCTCCGCACCGGCGGGGCGGACAACATGGAACCGATCCCCATCACCCTGGCATGGCCAGGCGGAGGGGTACCGGTCCAGGCGACCGGCGCGACGACGCCGGCGATGGGCGAGAAAGTCGCGGCGGGCTTTGCAAGCGAGCTCAACGACTTGGTCGCCCTCCTGGACTCGGCGGGTGAGAAGGAAGCGACGCCGGACGGGCAGAACGCCACGGCGACACAGCTGGACCTGATCGCCGCGCTGGTGCCGCAATGCCTGCCCCTGCAACCAGTCACGTCCAGTCCGACGGCGGCCGTCACGGCACCCGTCCCCACTGTGTCGGCACCATCGGCCGCTCCTTGCCAGCCGAGCCTTGTCGCCAGGGCCCAACTGGCCGTCGTCGGTGACATTGCCCAAGTCGTCGACCCCGGGGCGTTCGCGCGGACGAGCTTCCAGATACCGGGCCCGACAGTTGAAAGTAGCCAGGCGCGCGTCCCAGGGCCAGCATCGATCCAGTCATCGACGGACCTTTCGGTGAAGCATGAAGCGGTGAAGCAGGACATCCCGGTTGCCAACGCCGCTCCCAAGGCCGTGCCTCCGGCGGGGCTTCCTCTCGATGCCATGGCCGGCACGCCCGCGACTGTCGCCTCGGCCGTGACACCGGCCCCCAACGGGCCGTTGCCCGACACTTCGGCCCCATCGGCCTCAGTCACCTTGCCTGACACCGCAGTGCCAGTCGCCGTGTCGAGAGAGGCCAATCCCGTCGCCCAACCGACGCCACGTGCCCAAGGACTCTCGACTGCCGACAAGACATCTGCCCAGGCGGAGCAGACAATATCCATTGGCGATGTGAAGGCCGACCCTCCCGCGACGGCGGCAGTTCCGAAAGTTGTCGACTCTGCCACGCCGGTGGCCCAGACCATGGCGCCGAGACCAGAACAGCCGACGAAGCAGGTGGCAGGGAGTCCGTCTTCGGTGACCGAGGGTTCGAAAACGCCGACACCCGATGTGACCTCCGCCGCCACGCGGCCACTGACTCCTCAAGCCACATTGACCGCAATGTCCAGCGAGGTGGTGGCGGGCACGTTGACGGCCAAGAGCCCGACGACGGTCGTCGCGACGCCGACTAAGGGGCCGGTCGAAGACGGCGGCCCCACCTCGATGGAGAGTGGTGCGGAGAAGGTGAAGGTGACGGCTGGGCCAGAGTCCACGGTCAAGGTGGCTGTGTCCGGCAAAGCCGACTTTGCCAAAGACTTGCTCGAAGACGACAAGCAGAAGCCGACGAAGAGACCGGTGTCCCCGGTCCCGGAACCGGCTCCCGCGCCCTTGGGCGTCCAGGACGTCAAGGACAAAGTCCAGGTGTTCCGGCACGTCCGAGAGGCTGTGGCCGACACCGTCCGGGACCTGGTGGACGCCCGCCGCCCCGGACAGATGGTCCTCAAGCTCCAGCCCGACGACCTAGGAACCGTGACGGTGACGGTCAAGACGCTCGGCCCTCGGGTCGACGCAGACGTGACGGCCAGTGACCCCGGCCTGCGCCACGCCCTGGCCCAGCACCGGCACGACTTGGTCGCCGCGGTCGAACGCCGTGGCCTCCAGATGGGTGAGTTCACCGTCGGCCACGAGCAGGCCGGCTGGGACGCCTCTCAGAACGCAGGCCACCGCCAACAACAGGGCCAGCCCATGCGCAACGACTTTGAACAAGCCGCCCGGCTCGCGAGCCCGGCACACAACCCGACGGTGGCCGTCGCCGCCTATGTGGCTACGACCCCCGACAGCGTCGATTACGTGGTGTGAAACGATGAGTGGAACAGTAACGAGCGTCAATGGGCAGTCTTTCGTCGACGGCACCCCCGTCGCCAAGGCCAAGTCCAAGACATTGAACATGTCGAACTTCATGAGCGTCCTCTCGGCCCAGCTGGCCAACCAAAACCCGCTGGAGCCGATGAGCGACACGAGCTTCTTCGCCCAGCTCGCGCAGATGGGCACCGTGCAAGGGATGGACGAGCTGAAATCGTCCATGAACGTCATGCAGGCTTCGGCACTGCTTGGCAAGACGGTGACCGCCGTCAGGCCGATGACGGACGCCGGCAACAATGACGGCAACTCCATCGTCTCTGGCACTGTCACCAACCTCAAGATCCAAGACGGTGTTTACACCATCTCGCTCAAGCAGGCGAACGGTGGCGCTGTCGACGTGAAGATGGGGAACATCCTGAACGTAGGCCAATAGCCATGAGCAACCCGGTCCAGAACAACCAGATCAACCAGCTGCTGCAGACGCGCACGGCACCGGCGGTGACTCCCGCCAACGTGCAGCCGAAGAGCGGTGTCGAGTTCAACGCGATCCTCGAAGACCGCCTCCGGCTGAGCAACCATGCCAAGACGCGGTTGCAGAGCAGGGAACTGAACCTGGACCAAGAGAAGTGGGAGCGTGTCCTGGGCGGCGTGGACAAGGCCGCGCAGAAAGGCGCCAAGGAGTCACTCGTCATGGTCGACGACGTGGCCTTGGTCGTCAGCGTCCGGAACCGCACCGTCATCACCGCTGTCTCCCAGCAGCAACTCAAAGACAACGTCTTCACGAACATCGACAGCGCCGTCATTGTTTGACCGAAGGCCCCGACAGAAAACGATCCCTGCGAAGCGGCGACAGAGAAAGCAAGTGGACCCCGGCACTACCGGGGAGCTTGAAAGCACGGCCAGAACGGCCGGAACCTCTGAGACCGTCGAGCGACATCCCGAGGAAAGAGAAACAAATGCTTCAAGCCATGCTCGCTGGCGTCGCCAGCATCAAAGCGCAGCAGACGCGCATGAACGTCATCGGCAACAACCTGGCGAACGTGAACACGACGGCGTATAAGGGTGCCCGTGTCACGTTCCAGGACATGCTGGCCCAGACCATCCGCGGCGCCGCGCGGCCGACCACCTCGTTGGGCGGTACAAACGCCATCCAGTTCGGTTTGGGCGTCTTGGTCGCCGGCACCGACGTCAACAACGAGCAAGGTTCGTTGAACGCCACGAACCGGCCCACCGACTTTGCCATCCAGGGCAACGGGTATTTCCCGGTGTCCAACGGCGACGCGATCAGCTACACCCGCGACGGATCGTTTAACCTCGACGCCGCCGGCGACCTTGTCCACACCGCCACCGGCGAGCGCCTGCTCGGTTGGACCGCTGACCCGGCCACCGGTCTCATCGACACCAACCAACCGATCGGCACGACGTCCTCGCTCCGCGTCCCGGTCGGCGCCCGGACGGCCGTGCAACAGACGACCAGCGTCGACTGGACTGGCAACCTGGACAGCCGGGCGTTCCTCACCGCCGGCGGCCAGACGACCCAAAGCCTTGTCCGAGTCTACGACTCCTTGGGCCAGCAGCATGACCTCACTTTGTCGATCAGCTCTGACACAGGGACGACCAACCGCTGGAACTGGACGGTCACCGGCACCAACGGCGACACGATCTCGACGGGGACAGGATCGATGACGTTCGACCCGGCCAACGGTCAGCTTCTTACGGGAAACCCGGGCAGCATCACCGTCAACCCGCCGGCCACGTCGGGCACTCCGTCGTTCCCGATCTCCCTGGACTTCAGCACGATCAGCCAGCTCGCCACCGAGATGCAGGTGCAGGCAAGTAACCAGAACGGTTTCGCCCCCGGATCACTGTCATCGTTCTCGGTCGGCAGCGACGGGGTCATCACCGGCCTCTACACCAACGGCCTGACGCGACCGCTCGGTCAGATCGCTCTCGCGATCTTCCCGAACCCGAACGGCCTGGAGCGTCAGGGCAACAACCTTTGGCGGAACACCGACAACTCGGGTGTCCCCGTGGTCGGCCCGCCGAGGACCGGCGGCCGGGGACAGATCAACTCGGGGTTCCTGGAGCAGTCCAACGTCGACATCTCGAACGAGTTCACTGACCTGATCGTGACCCAGCGCGGGTTCCAGGCGAACACCAAGGTCGTCACGACGGTCGACGAGATGCTCCAAGACCTCATCAATATGAAGCGGTAACAGCGCCCGCTTAACATGAAGAGAGCCCCGTCGACTCCATGAGCCGACGGGGCAATAACACTTGGAGAGGAAGGTCAGATTACTTTCGGCGGAAGCGGCGGACCGCCGCGGCGCCACCGAGGGCCAGCAGGGCCATCGAGGACGGTTCGGGGACCGGGTTGCTCTGCGCGTATCCGTTCACCGTGGTCTGGATGCTCCACGTCGCGGTCTGTCCGGCGAACAGCGAGCCGTTGATGTCGAACTCGACCAAACCGGTGTCGAGGTCTTGGACTCCGGGGCCCGGTTGGCTCCAAACCCAAGAGCCGGTCCACTGGGGAACGGAGTTCTTGTTCAGGACAAAGGCTGAGTCGATGTAGAACAGGTCGAACCCGGTGTCAGCGGTGCCGCCCGCGGTCGCTTGACCGGTGAAGTGCAGCGTGTAGTCGATCTTTGCGGCCGAATTGTTGATGACGGCAAACGACGCGTACGCCATCGACTGACCGGTGGCGTCGGCATATCCCGTCCCGCCTGCGTCAGCAAACCCGTTGGCCGAACTGCTGGCGACCAAGGTCGGGACGCTACCGGCCAAACCGGACGAGTTGACGTAACCAGCGACCGCGAGGTTGGTGCCGGGGACCACCGCGTTGCCGCCGACGTAGAGCGTGTTGCTGACCGCCAAGAAGTTGACAAGCGGGTTTCCACTAATGAGCTCGACCTTCGACGAAGCCGTGCCATAGAACGTGGCGACTGCCAACGACATGGCCGACACAGCGGAGAGGCTCAAAGTAAGGACAGCGGCCAAGGCCGTTTTTCGTAAGTTCATGTTGTCTTCCCTTTCCAGAACGAATCCAGAACATGCGTCCAGGGCCACGGCCCGGGATAAACACTGGCTATCATAACTACCAGCCTCGTGATTCCGCTAGGGAAGGGGATGAAAACAGGTAGTTGTGCGGGTATCGGTTGGGTCTGTCGGCTCGCCGGGCCGAAAACCAGGCGGGCAGGTAAAGTCTGGGAGTGACGCGCGACGTGGTTTCCACTGATGACGCGCCGGCGGCGATCGGCCCCTATTCCCAGGCCGTGCGGGCGGGCGACTTTCTCTTTTGTAGCGGTCAGATTCCTCTCCGGCCCGACGGCACTCTGGAGACCGGTGACATCCGACTCCAGACCGAGCAGGTCATGCGCAACATCCACGGCGTGCTCGCGGCCGCGGGTCTGGACTTCACCAAAGTGGTGAAGACGACGATCTACCTGAGCTCGATGGACCACTTCGCCGCGGTTAACGAAGTCTATGGCTCTCGGTTTCCTTCGGCCCCACCGGCCCGGAGCACCGTCGCGGTGGCCGGTCTTCCCAAAGGGGTCGACGTCGAGATCGAAGTCCTCGCCGCTCTTTCTTGACTTCACGGCGATGCGTAGAGTCGTTTCGGTTTCGCTTGGTTCCAGCAAACGCGACAAAGTCCACGAGGCGACGGTCCTCGGTGAGGAGTTTGTTATCGAGCGGCGCGGCACCGACGGCGACATGGCCAAGTTCAAGTCACTGATGGAGGAGTTGGACGGGCAGGTTGACGCCCTCACCGTCGGCGGGGCGGACATTTGGGTCGTGGTCGGCGAGCGCAAGTATGCGTTCCGCGAGATCCTCGACCTGGTGGCGGGGGTCAAGCAGACGCCGGTCGTCGATGGAAGCGGCCTGAAACACACTTTGGAACGAGAGACGGTGCGGAACCTTCAGCACTCAGGCACGATCGACTTCGCCCAGGAGCGGGCGATGTTGGTGTCGGCGGTAGACCGTTACGGTATGGCCCAGGCCCTCGACGCCGCCTGCCCGCACGTGGTGTACGGCGACCTGATGTTTGGGTTGGGGATCCCGGTGCCGCTTCGCAGTTACAAGGCAGTCGAGACCGTCGGCCGCCTCTTTCTGCCCATCGTCACGATGCTCCCGTTCAAGTGGTTCTATCCAACGGGTGAAAAGCAGGACCGTCGCGAGCCCAAGTTTCCGGCGGTCTTTGAAGACGCCAGCGTGATCTGCGGCGACTTCCTTTACATCCGGCGCTATGCACCAGACCGGATGACGGGCAAGACGATCATCACCAACACAGTCCGCAAGGCAGATTTGGACTGGCTGAGGACGACCGGCCTCCGGCAGGTGGTGACGACCACACCGGTGATGGGGGGAGAGACCTTCGGCACGAACGTCATGGAGGGCGTCGTCGTGACCCTGCTTGGCAAAAGCCCCGACAAAGTGACGACGCAAGATTATCTTGACGTCCTGAAAAAACTAGAGTGGAGTCCCCAAGTGATTTCGCTCGACGCCGCCTGACTCATGACACGGTTCGCCTTCATCGTCCACCCGATCTCGCCGAAAGACATCGCGCGAAAGGTGCCGCCCGCCAAGCTGATGCCTGACGGTGCGATCGAGGCGTTGCTGCGCACAATGAAGCCGAGTGTCGCCAGTCACATCACCGGCGTCAGGTCTCTCACCGGGGCCACGACCGAAGGTGTCTTTATCGGGCTCCCCCTGACCCCCAAGATGTTCCTCTCTGACCCGCTCGAGTCGGTCTACGACAAGATCCACGCCTGTTGTGAGATCGCCGAGCAGGAAGGATGCGACCTGATCGGGCTCGGCGCGTTCACCAGTGTGGTCGGCGACGGCGGTGTCACGGTGGCGGAACGAACGAAGATCGCGGTCACCACCGGGAACAGTTACACCGTCGCGACGGCCTTGGAGGGGACTTTGGACGCTTGCTCGCGGGTCGGTCTGGACACTTCAGGCGCGACGTTGGCGGTCGTGGGGGCGACGGGGGCGATCGGACGGACCTGCGCCCTGTGCTTGGCTCCGTCCTTTGCCAAGACCATTTTGATCGGGCGTGACCAGGCCCGTACCGAGGCGGTGGCCGGGCAGGTGGTGCGGGGAGAGGCCACGACCGACGTCCGCCGGGTCCGGGAGGCCGACGTCATCGTCACGGTCACGTCGTCCGACACCGCCGTCATCCAACCGGAGGACTTGAAGGCGGGATCGGTCGTCTGTGACGTCGCCCGGCCCCGTGACGTCAGCGTGCGGGTCGCCAAAGAACGGCCCGACGTCCTGGTGATCGAAGGCGGCGTGGTCGCCGTGCCCGGGGACGTGGATTTCGGCATGGACTTTGGGTTTCCACCCAAGACCGCCTACGCCTGCATGAGCGAGACGATGATGCTCGCCTTGGACGGTCGGGCGGAATCGTTCACCCTGGGCAAAGACGTCTCGGTCGAGCAGGTCCAGGAGACCCGCCGACTCGCTGACAAACACGGCTTCAAGCTGGCCGGATACCGGTCCTTCGAAAAGGCGGTCGGCCCTGAGGCCATCGACCGTGTCCGTGCCGCCCGCCTGGCATCGGTGTGAGACATGGTCGACGTCGCCGGCCTCAGCGTATCTTTTGACGGCAAGCCTGTTCTGCGTGGGCTTGACCTGAAGGTCGAAGCCGGCGAAATCCTTGTCGTCATGGGGAGCTCCGGGGGAGGGAAGACGACCCTGTTGCGCAGTGTCGCCGGACTTGTCCGCCCCGACAAGGGCGAGATCACGGTGGACGGCGTCAGCGTCCTGCGCGACCCGGACAAAGCACGGGAAAAGATGGGGCTGGTCTTTCAGTACGCGGCCCTGTTCGACTACCTGGACGTGTCCGAAAACATCCTCTTCGGCCTGCGCCGTCGCAAGCGGCTTTCTGCCGCGGCGGCCAAGGAAGCGGTCGCCGAACAACTGACCCAGGTGGGCCTGGAAGGGGCAGAGCGGATGATGCCGAGCGAACTCAGCGGCGGGATGCGCAAGCGGGTGGGACTTGCCCGGGCCCTCTGCATGGAGCCAAAGGTCGTCTTGTACGACGAGCCGACCAGCGGCTTGGACCCGGTGACCGCGTTCTCGATCGACCAATTGATCGTCGACACCCGCGACCGGCTTGGGGTGACCAGTGTCGTCGTCAGCCATGACGTGACCTCGGTCCTGCGCGTGGCGGACCGGATCGCGTTCCTTTCCGCGGGAGAGTGGGCCTTTGTCGGCACGCCGTCGGAGTTCAAGTCGGTGAAGGACGGCGTCGTGGCGGAGCTTGTGGCCAAGTCAAGGGCGGAATCCCTTGGGATCGAGAGTTTTGAGGCGCGGCCCTAACCAAAACCGTGCGGTCCGCGTATATGTTTTTTGGGCGGGCTCCAAACAGCTGGTCCAACAAGGAGTCACTGTGAAGAACTTGATCAAGTCGGTCGTCGTCATCGGGGCCTGTCTGTCCGCCGCGCTCGCCATGGCCCAAAAGAGCGGCTCAGCATCGCCACAAATGCCATCCGCCCAGCAAATGGACAAGATGATGGCGGCGATGAAGGACGCTCACAAGAAGGCGGTCAATTCGATCGGCCTGACCGCCGACCAGAAGAAGAAGGTCGCCGCGGCCGACGCGCGGCACATGGACAAGCTTTACAACATGCAAAAGGCCCTGATGAAGCGGGGGGCCGCATCGCGCAATGCCAACGACCCGGCCATGCGCAAGGCAGTCAACGAGGCCACCGCCGAAGGGAAAGCATGGCAATCGGAACTGAAGTCGGCGATGGGAGAATCCAAGTACAAGGCCTACCAGACGGCGATGCAGAAAGAGATGCAGAAGGTCTTTAAGCAACTGATGGGAAGCGGCTCGGGGAAGCGGGGCGGCTAAGGCCCGCCTGACAGAATCTTGACGCAGGCCCAGACAGGAGTCGCTGGGCCCGCTGAACTTTGGGCATGGTGGATCGTCTTTCCCATCGTCCTTTGGTAGGAACGACCATGAAAAATTTGATCAAGACCCTGATCGTGTCTGGGGCCGTCATGGCTCTGGCCACCGCCTCGATCGCCCAGAGCGCCGGCCCGCGTGGCGGCGCCGGACAAGGGCGGCCGGGCGGAGCGAACGGCCAGCAGATGATGAAGCAGCGCCAGGAGATGATGAACAAGATCTACGACCAGCTGAAGCTGACCGCAGACCAGAAGAAGAAGATCGAGGCGCTCAACAAGGACCGCATGGCCAAGATGCAGAAGATGTTTGGCCAGGGCCGGCCCGCGGGCGGGGCGAACGGCAGGCCGCCGGCGAACGACCAACGCCGGGCCGAGATGCAGAAGATGCAGAAGGACTATGAGGCTTCGCTCAAGAAGATCATGGGCGACAGCAAGTACGCCGAGTATCAGAAGCTTCTAAAGGCTGCCCGTGAGAAGGCCCGCGCCAACCGCCCGGGCGGCGGTGGCGGGGCAGGCGGCGCCCGGCGTGGCGGCGGCAAGTAAGGCTGTCGCAACCGACCACTGTGTGTTCTCTGAAGCCTGCCTCCCCATAGGGGGCAGGCTTTCCTCATGTCAAGGCCCGGGGGTTCAGACGGGCAGGACGTAGCCCCATTCGCGCGCCTGGTCAGGGTCGCCCGGGCAGATCCGGTCTCCAACGCGGACCGCGCCCAGGGCCTCGTACATGGCGTGGGCGTGGGTGAGCTTCTTGTCGCTCCAGAGCTCGATATGGGTGCGGCCGGCCTCATGGGCCTGGGCCATGGCCGTCTTGGTCAGGCGTCGGCCCAGGGCATGCCCCCGCGCCTGGGGGAGGACGTAGAGCCGGACCAGTTCACAGTCCGAACCGGCGACCCGTTGGTCGCCGTCCACCTCGACGGCCTCACCAGGTTCACCCGGGAGCCGTTCGTGGAGGGCAAGTCCCGCACATCCGACGACCTCGCCGGTGGGATCCTCGACGACCCAGAACCAGTTGTCGGGGGCCGGATACGCCCGGTCGATGTTGTAGACGTCTTGGCAATAGCTCTCCGGGTACCACCCAAACCCGTACTCTTCGAACACCGTCTTGATCGTGTTGACGACTCCGGCGGCGTCTTGGGGTCGATAGGGGCGGATGAGCATCCGGGGACGATACCTGCCGCCTCTGGGCTCCGCCTGGGGTTGGAACGGCCCGACGACCCGGCGGTCCTGGCGGAAGACGGACCCACTCCCTTGACCACGCCCCTCGTCAGTGGTATCCTTCCGACTCCCGGGCCGTTAGCTCAGTTGGTAGAGCAGCTGACTCTTAATCAGCGGGTCGTAGGTTCGAGCCCTACACGGCCCACCAGGATTGAACTAGGAAACCTGCACAGAGCGTGCAGGTTTCTTTGATTTTTGCGGCAGAGAGTTTTGCGGAATGAATGTCAGGTGTGCGTTACGGCGCTCAGGATCTCCGTCTCGACATATCGGCGGAACTCAGCCGTGCCGGAGAAGCACCACTTCGCGGTTTCCACCGGCAGCGGATCGATAGTGCTAGAAGTTGACTACCGGGTCGAGGGCGTCAACGTATTCGTCGATGGGAGCATCCACCACGAGAAGTGGGTGGCGAAAATGGACGCTATCAAGCGCGGGGCCTTGGGAGACGAAGGTATCTATTTCGATGTGTTTAGGAAGGGTGAAGAAGAGTCGTTCTTTGATCGCTTAAGAAACGCGCAATAAATGCATATTTCAATTGTTGTTGGATTGAAAATGTGTAAATCGATCAGTTTTGTGATCAATCTACGGTAGCAGTGAAGACCGGACGACAATCTACTGTCTTCTGATGCTGAGGATAGTGTATTAAGAGAACCTATGGGCGATGGCATAGTTGAGAGGAAATTGTCGGTGGTGAGATCGGTGGATTAGTGCGCGTGCAGTTCCGTCAGCAGAAGTCAGGAGCTGTTGCCCCTGTCATTGCGTATGGTGAGAACTCCAATCGCGCAAGTAGTTACTGCAATGAAGACTCCTAGTCCTCCTAGCACGATTGCATCATTACCTTCTAAAGTGGTAATCTTTCCGAATACTTTCCCACCTCTAGATTCCACGCGCTGCAAAACAAACCCTTGATACATTGAATACATCAGGAGCATCACACCGAGGAGAATGAGAGCATATCCCTTTACCATTGTAGTAGTGCATAATGACCTGGTCGTGAGGGTGCCAATCCCCGTTGACGGGCCTGCTTCACCCGTACACCAATCGTAGCGCCCCGTTCTGGATGGCCCACGCGCAGGCCGCTCGTAGCATTTTACCATGTACCCGTACATTTGGACAGAGATCTGCCCAGACCGCGGGTCTTTCTTGTTTTTGACGGAGTCGCCGTCCGTCGTCGCGTCGACCGCCGACGGAACCACCTGCGCTGCCGCAATGTCTCTACCCGTGCGACGGCCTGACCAGCGGCCGGCGCATGTGGCAACTGGCCCGGCCGGTCTTTTCGAGATACTGCTGGTGGTAGTCCTCGGCGACCCAGAAGGTCGTGGCGGGCTCGATCCTGGTCGCGATCGGCTTGGTAAAGAACTCTTGGGCCCAGGCTTTGCTGGCCTCGGCGGCGGCCTTCTGTTCCTCATCGTGATAGAACACCGCCGACCGGTACTGCGACCCGTAGTCGGGGCCCTGCCGGTTCAACTGGGTCGGGTCATGGAGTTCCCAGAACACGCGGAGCAGCTCGTCGTAGGCGACGACGGCGGGGTCATAGGTGACTTCGACCACTTCGGCGTGGCCGGTGGTGTCGGTGCAGACGTCGCGGTAGGTCGGCTGGTCCATGCTCCCGCCTTCATATCCGACCACGGTATCGACCACGCCGGGGACGGTCCGGAAAATGTGTTCGACCCCCCAAAAGCACCCGGCGCCAAAAGTGGCCTTCTTGAGCGCATTGTTTCCCATCGTCACTCTCTTTCTGACGCCGCCGTCGCGCCTTCTCGATCCGAAGGATACACTAGGCCCATGGGCGTCCGGACTTGCCTCGGGGCGGTGGCTTTGGCTGTCGCCGGGTGCGTGGCCCCGTCGCCGAGCGGGGAGGTCGTCGACGTCAAGAAGTTGGAAGACAAGTCCAGCGTCCAGTTCCTGCCGGGGGACACGGCGAAGCAGGAGAAAGGGGTCGGTGGTATGAAGGGGTTCTACCGGCCCGACCAGCGGCCGCCGGCACCGAAGGCCAGGCAACAGACCGGCCCAACAAAGTCCTGACGCCAGCCGTCCCCTCCGGTATGATGCGCCGGACACCAGTGGACGCCTTCCTCGTACTCAGCGACGGGGCCGTCTTTCCGGGGCGCCTGATCGGAGCGCCTGGTGAGGCGGTCGGGGAGGTCGTTTTCAACACGGGGATGACCGGCTACCAGGAGATCCTCTCCGACCCCAGCTACGCCGGCCAGATCGTCAATTTCACCTACCCGATGATCGGGAACTATGGCGTCAATGACGACGATTTTGAGTCGGCCCGTCTCCAGCCCGCCGGGGTCGTCGTCCGCGAGGCCTGTGACAGCCCCAGCAACTGGCGTTCGACCAAGACCCTAGACCAACTCCTTCTGGAGCGAGGGATGACCGGTGTCCAAGGGGTGGACACCCGGGCCGTCACCAAACGCATCCGCAGCGGGGGGGCGGTCATGGGCATGGTGACGACTGACCCGGACCAAGCCCTCGCCCGACTCCGTGCGACCAAAGGTTACGGTGAGACCGACTTCGTCTACTCGGTGACGACCCGGGCACCCTATTCGTGGGGGATCGACGGTATGGGCGGGATGGAGGACAGCGACGTCACCTACGCGGCAAGGCTTGCCGTCCTTGACTGCGGCCTGAAGTACAACATCCTGCGCCGGTTTGCCGCCTTGCGGGTCCGGTCGCTCGTTTTTCCGGCCACGACGAGCGCAGAGGAGATCCTCTCCCACAACCCGGACGGGATCTTGCTTTCTCCGGGACCAGGCGACCCTGCCTTGCTCGGTCCGGTCGTCGAGACAGTCAAGGGGCTCCTGGGCGCGCGGCCGCTGTTCGGCATCTGTCTGGGAAACCAGCTCCTGTGCCAGGCGGTCGGGGGCAAGACGTTCAAGCTGAAGTTCGGCCACCGTGGCTCGAACCATCCGGTCAAGGACCTGGAGGACGGGTCGGTCACGATCACCAGCCAGAACCATGGCTACGCGGTGGATCCGGAGTCCCTGGGCGGCACCCGGGCGGTGGTGACCCAGGTCAACCTGAACGACGGCACGGTGGAGGGTATCGGCGTCCCCGACGCGGACGCCTGGAGCATCCAATACCACCCCGAGGCGGCGCCCGGCCCATGGGACAGCCGCAAGCACTTCGTCCGTTTCGTGGAGAAGATCACCGCGTCGTCGCTGGTCGGCGTCTAGGCGACCAGGTCGCGCACCGCACCGAGCCACAGGGCGGCCTGGATCCGGTCGTTCGCCTTGATCGCCACGCCACACGTCAACCGGTCAGGCCCGGAGCGCTCAAAGCTGTAGTCACCCTCGACAATGTGGTCCCGGAGGGCGCCGCGTACCATGTACTTGGCGGGCAAGCGCGTCTCCAGATACTGGGTGCATTCAAAGACAAAGCCACTCGCGCACAGGCCGACGACCTGGACGGGCACCTCGTCCTCCTCCACCATGACCACCCCGTCGGCGGGAGCCTTGTTCAGCATGTACTGGCAGGGCGTCTCCATGAACTCGATTTCGGGCGGCACGGCCACGACCACGTTGACCGTGTCGAGGAACATGACTTTGGTGGGCTGACAGACTTGGAACGACTTGCCGAAGACGTCGAGAAGGACTTCTTCCGACCCGAGGCCGGGGTGTTTGTAGGTCGTCTCGATCAGAAGACAGCCACCGCCGACGCGGCTAATGGTGCCAAGCGCCGTACATGGTGAGTTCACGCATCTCACCCGCGCCGGGGAGCCGAGCAGCCTGCCCCGGCAGATTTCCTCTGCCCCGTCCATCAAAGTCGGCCCGCAAACTGCGGTCGCCTACCGAGATGTTTGGCACGCGCCGTCGCCGTCTACTCCGGATGAATTGCCAGGTATGTTTGAACGTGATGTCGGTCATGACCCCGGTGCTCGCCGCCCTACTCCTCTCCTGTGCCGCGGTCGCTTCGGCCGGTGACTTCTGGTACTCCCGCCCCGCCGAAGGGGCGGACGCTTGGACCAAGGCGCTGCCGGTCGGCAACGGCCGTCTGGGGGCGATGGTGTTCGGCGACGTCGTCAGCGAGCGGCTCCAACTCAACGAGGACACGGTGTGGGCGGGCCCCCCGGTCCCCGAGCAGCCGGTCGGCTCGTTGGAGGCGGTGAAACAGGCCCGTGAACTGCTCTTCGCGGGAAAGGCGGCTGAGGCGGAGAAGGTGGTCCGCGGTGCGTTGGCAGGGCGTATTGCCCCGCGTAGCTACCAAAGCGCGGGTGACCTGACCTTGTTGACCGACGCCTGGGCTGCACTCAAGCCGACCGCATACCGCCGGGAGCTCGACCTCGAGTCTGGTGTCGCCTCGACCACGTTCACGGTCGGGGGCAAGCAGATCAGGCGGGAAGTCTTTGCCAGCCGGCCGGACCAGGTCCTTGTCTTCCAACAAAAGGGCGGGCCGGCCCCGACTGTGCGATACAGCCGCTTTGGCAAGGAGGCGGTGGAGAAGGGTGGCCGTCTGGTCCTTGAGGGACAGGCTGACCACAAAGGGACGCACAAGGGAGTACGGTTTGTCGTCGATGTCGCTACCGTGCGCCGTGGCGACGAGACCGTCGTCTGGGTCGCGATCGAGACCGACTATAACGGAGCCGAACCGTCGAGCCCCCTGGGCGACGACCTCCTGGCCCGCGCCAACAACCGCTTGGACAAGGCGATGAAGCGAGGCTATGGCGCGGTCAAGCGTGACGCCGTCGACGACCACCGGGCCCTGATGGAGCGGTGCACCTTCAAGCTGGACGCGTTGCCTCAGCGACCGATGCCGGTGGACGAGCGGTTGACCCGCGTCCGCGACGGCGTCGTCGATTTGGGCCTGGAGAAGCTCCTTTTCGACTACGGTCGCTACCTCTTGGTCGGCAGTTCACGGCCCGGCGGCCAACCAGCGAACCTACAGGGCCTGTGGAACGACCATGAGGAGGCTCCCTGGTTCTCCGACTACCACACCAACATCAACCTGCAGATGAACTATTGGCCCGCCGAGGTCACCAACCTCGCCGAGTGCCACGAACCGTTCTTCTGGTACATCGACGCGGTCCGCCAGCATGCGGGGCGCACCATGGCCGAGCGCCTTGGGGCCAGGGGTTTCTGCATGGCCCACGAGGGTGACGTCTGGCTCTATGCCGCGACAAGCGGGGAACCCGTCTGGGGGATGTGGGTGATGGGTGGGGCGTGGTGCAGCGCGCACTTCATGGAGCACTACCGGTTCACCCAAGACAAGGTGTTCCTCCGTGACCGGGCATGGCCCGTCCTTCGCGACACGTCATTGTTCCTGCTCGACTGGCTCGTGCCCGACCCGACGACCGGCAAACTCGTCAGCGGACCGTCGACCTCGCCGGAGAACACCTACATCACCCCGGACGGACAGCGGGCGTCGATTTCGATGGGGCCGGCAATGGACCAGGAGATCATCTGGGAGGTCTTCACCAACACCCTAGAAGCGGCTCGGGAGCTCGGCCAGACCGACCCGGTGGTCGACGCGGTCCGGCGGGCACGTGAGAACCTGGCCATGCCAAAGATCGGGGCCGACGGCCGGATCATGGAGTGGGCCCAGCCGTACGGCGAGGCGGAGCCGGGCCACCGCCACATGAGCCATCTCTATGGCCTGCACCCTTCGGCCGAGTTCACGTTCCGCAAGACACCCGACTTTGTCGCGGCGGCACGCAAGTCGATCGAGGCGCGCCTGGCCAAAGGAGGCGGCCACACGGGGTGGTCGCGGGCGTGGATCATCAACATGTACGCCCGTCTCCATGACGGCGAGGCGGCCCATGAGAACGTGCGGCTCCTTCTCGCCAAGTCGACCTTACCGAACCTCTTTGACAACCACCCTCCGTTCCAGATCGACGGCAACTTCGGCTACACCGCCGGGGTGGCGGAGATGCTTCTCCAGAGCCACGACGGGGCCCTGGACTTGCTTCCCGCCCTGCCGTCGGCTTGGCCCAACGGCAGTGTCAAAGGACTTCGCGCCCGAGGCGGCTTCGAGGTCGACATCGTCTGGAAAGCGGGGAAGCTGGTCGAGGCCAAAGTGAAGAGCCTGGCCGGGTTGCCGCTCCGCGTCCATGGACCGACGCCGGTGCGGGCCTCGGCGCGCTCGATCGCGGACGCTGACGGCACGATCGGCTTCGAGACAAAGAAGGGAGCGACGTACACCATCAAGCCGGCTTGAAATGTCCGCATGTTGACGACCGTTCGTCCGTCGCCCGTCCTACAATACAGGTATGGACGTGCCGTTGGACAACCGGGGCAAAGTCGCGCACCTGTTGCGCCGGTTTGGGTTGGGCGCATCGCATTGGGAACTCGACGAGTACGAGAAGCTCGGCCCGCAGAAGACGATGGAGCGGCTCCTCGACTTCGGGCCGGAGTTTCCCAGTCGCCTCCACACCCTCCAGTGGGCGTTCAAGAGCGAGGCCGGCGAAGACGCCGAGCCGGGCAGCTACCGCTTCGTCGGGCAGTGGCTCTATGACCTGATCACGACGGACAAGCCCCTCCGCGAGAGGGTCGCCGTTTTTTGGCACGACCACTTCGCCATCGACGACAACAAGGTCGAAGACGGGCTGGCCAGCATGCACTACATGGAGACGGTGCGCCGTGTCGGCGGGGGCAAGTTCAGGGACATCCTCGGGGCCATGGTCAGGGAACCGGCGTTCATGAAGATGCTCGACGTCCGCATGATGAGCAAGGGTGAGCCAAACGAGAACTTTGCCCGCGAGCTTATGGAGCTTTACACCCTTGGGGTCGGCCACTACACCGAGGACGACGTCAAGGAGGTCTCCCGGGCCATGACGGGGTGGACGTACTTCAACACTTACTACGAGACCAACGCCAAGAACGCGGAAAAGCTCCGCAAGATGCACGAGTTCGACCAGCCGTACACGATGTTCGCCTGGGTGCCCGACGCCCACGACCCAAGGTCAAAAACAGTCCTTGGCAAGAAGGTCGATGACGCCGAGCAGGTCCTCGACCTCTTGGCGTCCCACCCCCGCACCGCCGAGTTTGTCTGCCACAAAATGTGGCGGTTCTTTGGCGGTGACTACGATTCTCCCTCCGCCGTCGCCAAGCTGGCCCGGGTTTTCACCAAGACAAAGGGCGACACCAAGGCGGTGCTCATGGAGCTCTCGCGTATCCCGGAGTTCTGGGACGAGAAGTGCGTCAGGCGCAAGGTCAAAGACCCGCTCCAGTTCTGCGTGGGCTATGTCCGCGCCATGGGGGCGAAGGACGGCTTTGACAAGGTCGTCCCCAAGGAGATGAAGTTTGACGAGCCGGTGCCCAAACACGCCTTTGACATGGCCCTGGGAGTCCATTACTGGATGGGGCAGCAGGGCATGGTCCTCCTGTACTGTCCCAGTGTCGCGGGGTGGGAGAAGGGGGACGCTTGGATCACGTCCAACAACCTGCTTCGCCGCCGCCAGTTCAACGGCATCTTCACCTTCTACGAAGAGTCCAAGGGCAAATGGAAGCCCGACGTGTGCATGTTGAACTTGACCTCGTACTTGACGGCGAGGAAGCCGCAAGTGCCGCGCGACTTGGTCAACGGACTCTGCGACTTCTTCGACTGCCCCCTGCCGGAGGAAAGCCGGGCCACCGCCACGGCGTTCGTCATCAAGCACGGCGGTCTGGACATCATGAAGGACGCCACTGCCTACGCTTGGATCATGCACGAGACGATGGGCGTCATGCGGATGGCGCCTGAGTTCCACCTTTGCTGAGGGCGAGTTGAGGGCTTGACGCTCGGCAAGGACCGAGTCGATGTGCGCGGGCATGGCTCCGAAACAACTTCGGCCGATGCTTCGCGGGTATGTTCCGCATGACCATGGGCCGGATGACGCGCAAGGACTTTTTACGTGGCTTTGCCGCAAGTGTCGCGGCGACCGCGCTACCCAGGCTTGGTCGCGCCACGGAAGGGGCCGACCTGACCCTAGACGATTTGCGTGCGGCCCAACGCTCCCTTGGGCTGAGCTTCACCGACGCCGAACTCAAGGAGGCCCTTTCGGACGTCAAAGAGTTGCTTGGCCAATTGCCTGGGCTACGTGCCGCCTCGGCAGACTTCAACCTCGCGCCCGCCACGGTGTTCCGGGTGATGGCGGCCGACAAAGTCAGGGGCACGAGAGTGACTGTACGGGTCCGCGACGTCGGGGACGCCACCCCGGTCACCGAGGAGGACTGGGCGTTCGCCAAAGTCGCCGAACTGGGCAAGCTGCTCCGCGCCGGCAAGACCACGTCGGTGGAACTGACCAAGCTCTCCCTCAGCCGGCTCAAGAAGTACGGCCCCAAGCTCAGGTGCGTCGTCACCCTTACCGAAGACCTTGCCCTGAAGCAGGCGGAAAGGGCCGACCGCGAGCTGCGGGAAGGCCATGACCGGGGCCCGCTGCATGGCCTCCCCTATGGCCTCAAGGACCTTTTCGCCGTCCCCGGGTACCCGACCACCTGGGGCGCCGCGCCTTACCGCGACCAGCGGATCGAGGTGAAGTCGGGAGTTTACGAGCGCCTGGAGGCGAGCGGGGCCGTCTTGGTCGCCAAGCTCAGCATGGGCGCCCTTGCCATGGGCGACGTGTGGTTCGAGGGCCGCACGGAGAGCCCGTGGAACCCCAAGATCGGGGCGAGCGGTTCGAGCGCCGGGAGTGGGTCGGCCACGGCGGCCGGCCTTGTCGCCTTTGCCATCGGCACGGAGACGAGCGGGTCCATCGTCAGCCCGTCGCACAACAACCGGGTCACCGGCCTCCGTCCCACCTTTGGGTCGGTGACCCGGTATGGGGCGATGCCGCTCTCATGGTCCATGGACAAGGTCGGGCCGATGTGCCGGGACGCGGAAGACTGCGCCCTTGTCTTTGCCGCCCTTGTCGGGCGCGACCCCCGCGACCCTTCCACGATATCCCGGCCATTCGAATACCGGAGCGGGATCGACGTGAAACGGCTCAAGATCGGCGCGTTGGTGGGGAAGGGCCAGGAAGGCAAACCGCTGGACCTGGGCCGCCGACCGGAGCTGAGACTCCTCCAGGACATGGGGGCCAAGCTTGAGCCGGTGTACCTCGACCCGGGCCCGTCGGGGCTTTCTGCCGTCCTGATGGCCGAGGCCAGCGCATCCTTTGACGCCTTCACCCGGTCGGACAAGGTCCACGAACTGAAAGACAGTGGATGGCCCCAGTACTTCCGTGGCTCAAGGTTCCTCTCCGGCGTCGACCACGTCCAGGCCGACCGGGCTCGTCGGACCCTGGCGGTGGAGATGGAAGAGAAGATCGGCCGCTACGACGTCATCGTCGCTCCCGGACCGGCATACCAAGTGGTCTATGCCCTCAACCTGACCGGCCATCCGCAAGTCTTGGTGCCGTTCGGCCTGACCTCGGACGGCAGTCCGCGCAGCCTTTCGCTCATCGGGCCGGCCTTTTCCGAGGGTCGGTTGCTCGCGGTCGCGTGGGAGATACAGAAGCGCACCAAGCAGACGCTCTTGCGGCCGGACATGCGGCGTTGGGCCTGACGACCTTCGCCGGGCCGGTCACTTGCCGATGCAGAAATCGTGGAAGATCCGTTCGACAACGTCGGGGGTCGCCGTCTCGCCGGTGATCTCACCCAAGGCCCGGGCCGCCGCCCGGAGGCCGACGGCGGCAAGGTCGTCGGGGACGGGCTGGCCCAAGGTCTGCCGCACATCGACCAACGCCTCTCGGGCCCGCTGGAGCAACGGCACATGGCGGGGCAGCACAAACGGAACCTCGCCGACGGCCACGCCCACTGAACCAACGACGCGGCTGAGCAACTCATCCAGACCGGACCTCGTCACCGCGCTGACCTTTGTCCCCGGCCCGTCACGGTGGGGGAGGTCGGCCTTGTTGGCCACGGCCAACTTTGGCCGGCTGATGACCTCGAACTCGGCCTCGTCGACCTCGTCGAACCCGGCTGAGGCGTCGTAGACGTAGAGCACGAGGTCGGCCTCGGAGGCAGCGTCCCGGCTCCGGCCGACGCCGACTGACTCGACGGTGTCGCTCGTCTCGCGCAGTCCGGCGGTGTCGACAAGCCTCATGAGCATGCCCCCGGCCTGGATCGTCTCGTGCAGAGCGTCTCGCGTCGTGCCCGGAACGTCGGTGACGATCGCCCGGTCGGCGTTGAGGAGAGCGTTGAACAGGGAAGACTTACCCGCGTTGGGCTTGCCGACGACAGCCACGGTGACGCCGACGTGGGCGACCCGGCTTGCCGCCGCCGTCCCCAGGAGGCGGTCGGTTTCGCCGACGATGTCGGCCAGACGCCGGTCGAGGACGTCCCGGTCGAGGTCGCCGACTTCCTCGCTGAAGTCAGTGCTGGCTTCCACGGTCGCCAGGGCGCCCAGGACCGCCTCCCGTACGGCCGCGACCATCGCGGAGAGCCGTCCTTCGCGGAGCAGCCTCCCTTGGCGGAGGGCGGCGTCGGACTGGGCTTCGACGAGAGTCCGGACGCCCTCGGCCTGGGTGAGGTCCATCCGGCCAGAAAGGAAGGCCCGCATGGTGAACTCGCCTGGGCCGGCGGGGCGAGCCCCGGCTTGGCAACAGGCTTCGACAAGGCCTGCGACCGAAGCGGCCGAACCGTGAACGCTGAACTCGACCGTCTCGTCGCCGGTGTAGGAGGCTCCGGAGGCAAAGGGCAGGGCAAGTCCGTCGTCGCCGTGGACGAACGTCCCGTACACCGCGCGTCTCGGCTCGACCTTGTCCGGCCAGTTGGCGAAAACAGCCTTGGCGACGGAGTAGGCCATGGGCCCCGAGACCCTGACCATGGCCACCGACCCCCCCACTGCGGTGATCGGGGCGACGATCGTCTGGGCCAGGCGGTCGACCATGTGCAGGGATTATGCGCTTGGGTTTGTCCAGCTAAGATAAGCCATGAGGCTCCAAGAGCAGATCGTGAGGATGACGCAGCGTGCCTTGGCCGACCTGGTGCGCAGTGTCCAGGCGGTCCCCGAAGACAAGCAGGACTGGCGGCCTGCGGAGCACGCCCGGAGCGCCCTCGACCAGTTGAGGGAGGTCGCGGTGGTCCCGCGGTTCCATATGATGCTGTTGCGGGACGGGATCGCGCCCGCCATGGACGAGCACGCCCGGTTCCGGGCGGAGTCTGCCTCGATCGGCAGCGTCGAGGAGGCCGTCAAGGTGGCGATGGAGAGCACGAACGACCTTTGTGAGATCATCTCCAGCTTTCCTGACGAGCGACTGGAAGACGAGATCACCCTGCCGTTCGGGGGCGGGATGCACGTCTCGATGGCCGACGTCTTGGCGATCCACTACTGGAACATGGTCTATCACCATGGCCAGGTCAACTACATCCAGACCCTTCTGGGTGACCGTGAGATGCATTGACCCTAGGGAGTGGGCCCAGGTCGTCTGTGTCTCGACCCCGGGCCCCCGCCGGGACTGGGATCAGGACTCGCGGGACCTTGCCGACCGGCTGGTTTCCCCCGCTTTTGAACCTGAAAGGGCCCGATTCCTCTCGACGGGTCTGTGCCGGAGGGCCCACTTTTCCGAGAATCTCCTGGGACGCCTTGACACCCCTATGGGGCCCTGGTATCATCCCAGTCCGCCACCAACAAAGGAGGCGGAGGCCTGCGGGCCGAGAGCATTTTGAAAGCTGCATAGTGGTCAGTGGACTGCGCGTAAAAAACACTGATTGAGAACTTCAGAATTTAAGCTACTGAAGGCATGCGGTGAATGCCTAGGGACAAGTTGCCGAAGAAGGACGCGCAAGCGGCGAAACGCCGCGGGGAGCTGCACGATAGCGATGATCCGCGGATATCCGAATGGGGAAACCCGGCGAGAGTCATGTCTCGTCATCCACACCTGAACACATAGGGCGTGAGAAGGGCACCAGGTGAACTGAAACATCTTATTAGCCTGTGGAAAAGAAATCGAAGAGACTCCGTAAGTAGCGGCGAGCGAACACGGACCAGCCCAAACCAGTCGGCATGCCGGCTGGGGTTGTAGGGCCTCCACAACCTTCCCCCTCACTCTTGGCGTTGGAGACAGCGGCCATGGAGTGAGAGGTCGGTTGAAAAGAAGACTAGGTAAGGTTTAGAAGAAGAGAGTTGGAAAGCTCCGCCATAGAGGGTGATAGCCCCGTATTATAAAGACCTTCCAGATTCAGGAGGTACCTGAGTAGCGCGGAGCACGAGGAATTCCGCGTGAACCTGCCCGGACCACCGGGTAAGGCTAAGTACGACTTGTCACCGATAGTGCATCCAGTACCGTGAGGGAAAGGTGAAAAGAACCCCGGGAGGGGAGTGAAATAGAACCTGAAACCGCATTGTCTACAAACGATCGAAGCACCATGACGGGAGCAATCCCGCCAAGTGCGACGGTGTGCCTTTTGCAGAATGAGTCTGCGAGTTACTAGTACCGGCAAGGTTAAGTGGTTCAGCCACGCAGCCGGAGGGAAACCGAGTCCGAACAGGGCGTCAAGTCGGTATTAGTAGACCCGAAACCGCGTGATCTTGCCATGGCCAGGTTGAAGTGAAGGTAACACTTCATGGAGGACCGAACTCATTGACGTTGAAAAGTCTCGGGATGAGCTGTGGTAAGTCCGGTGAAATGCCAATCGAACGCGGAGATAGCTGGTTCTCCCCGAAATGTATTGAGGTACAGCGTCAGCCGTTGTCACACGGAGGTAGAGCACTGAATGGGCTAGGGGGCTTACCCGCTTACTGAACCCAACCAAACTCCGAATGCCGTGTGATTAGGCTGGCAGTCAGACTGCGAGCGATAAGGTCCGTGGTCAAAAGGGAAACAACCCAGATCGACAGCTAAGGCCCCTAAGCGGTGGTTAAGTGTGAAACGATGTGAAGTCGCATAAACAGCCAGGAGGTTGGCTTGGAAGCAGCCATCCTTTAAAAAGTGCGTAATAGCTTACTGGCCGAATGTGACTTTGCGCGGAAAATGTATGGGGGCTCAAACCACCCGCCGAAGCTTCGGGATCCATTTATTTGGATCGGTAGGGGAGCGTCGTGTCCGCAGTGAAGCTTGAGCGAAAGCACAGGTGGAGCGTTCACGAGTGAGAATGCAGACATGAGTAGCGATTACTGAAGTGAGAATCTTCAGCGCCAAAAACCTAAGGTTTCTCCGGCTATGTTCGTCAGACGGAGGTTAGGCGGTCCTAAGGCCAGGCCAGAAGGCGTAGCCGATGGACAGCAGGTTGATATTCCTGCCCCGGTATAAGTGCGAAAGATGACGTTTCTTGATGACCCAGACAGACTGTTGGTTGTTCTGCTCGGAGCCCTTCGGGGCGATGAGGTTGGGTTTGAGAGAGGCCGAGAAAAACTCTGGAGCTTCAGCTTATGCCGACCGTACTGCAAACCGACACAGGTAGGTGAGTCGAGGAGACTAAGGCGTTCGGGAGAACTCTCGTTAAGGAACTAGGCAAACGGGCCCCGTAACTTTGGAATAAGGGGCGCCCCGCAAGGGGCCGCAGCTAAGCAGCCGTGGCGACTGTTTACCAAAAACACAGGTCTCTGCTAAGGTGAAAACCGATGTATAGGGGCTGACGCCTGCCCAATGCCAGTAGATTAACAGGAGATGTTAGGGGTAACCCAAAGCATTGAATCGAAGTCCTGGTGAATGGCGGCCGTAACTCTAACGGTCCTAAGGTAGCGAAATTCCTTGTCGGCTAAATACCGACCCGCATGAAAGGCGTAACGACTACGGCACTGTCTCAACGAGAAGCCCGGTGAAATTGTGGTACCTGTGAAGACGCAGGTTACGCGCAGTAGGACGGAAAGACCCCGTGGAGCTTTACTACACCTTCGGATTGTCGTTTGGGTGTAGATGTAGAGCGTAGGTGGGAGCTTCGGCACCAATGGAACACCACCCTTCTGCATCTGGACGACTAACCTGACCCGTTATCCGGGTTGGGGACACTCCGTGGCGGGTAGTTTGACTGGGGCGGTCGCCTCCTAAAATGTAACGGAGGCGTACAAAGTCGCACTCAGCCTGGTCGGAAATCAGGCGTCGAGCGTATAGGTATATAGTGCGATTGACTGTGAGACAAACAAGTCGAGCAGGGTTGAAAGACGGTCTAAGTGACCCTCTGATTGTGCGTGGGCACGTCAGGGTTCAACGGATAAAAGCTACCCCGGGGATAACAGGCTGATCTTGCCCGAGCGCTCACAGCGACGGCATGGTTTGGCACCTCGATGTCGGCTCGTCGCATCCTGGGGCTGTACAGGGTCCCAAGGGTTCCGGAGTTCACGGATTAAAGCGGCACGCGAGCTGGGTTCAGAACGGCGTGAGCCAGTTCGGTCCCTATCCACTGCGCGCGTAGGAAATTTGAGGGGGGTCGCTCCTAGTACGAGAGGACCGGAGTGAACAGACCTATGGTGTACCAGTTGTCCCGCCAGGGGCATACGCTGGGTAGCCAAGTCTGGTAGTGATAAGCGCTGAAAGCATCTAAGCGCCAAGCACGCCCCAAGACGAGATTTCCCATCGAAAGAGTAAGGGCCCAGGAAGACCACCTGGTGATAGGTCGCATGTGTAAGCGTGGTAACACGTTCAGCTGAGCGATACTAATTGCCCGAGGGTTTAAATATAAACCTGAAGTTATTCAATCGGTGTTTTTTACGCTCATTCCACTGACCATGAAGCTATGCAGCTTTCTAAGTGCTTTTGCTCGCAAGGCAAGCACAATGAAAATTCTATTCGCGTGACCATAGCGAGAGGAAAACACCCGTTCCCATCCCGAACACGGAAGTAAAGACTCTCAGCGGCGGATGTACTTGGTGGGTGACTTCCCGGGAGATATGCACGTTGCGCGGATAGATAAGTTTGAAGACCCCGACCACCGCGTCGGGGTTTTTCATTTGGGGAGTCGTCCCAAGTGGCACGGACGACCTCCTCCATAATCAAGGACGCCATGGAAAGCGACGACCGCCAAGTCTCCTACGACCCCTTGGTCGCTTTCATGGCAAAGTTTGAGAACGTCAAAGGTGTCGACACGTCCGTCGATCCCTTTGCCGGACTGAGTATCGAGGACTGCCTCAAGAAGCATATCGTCGACGGGATCAAGAAGAACCTTGACAGCCGGATCCAAGTGGCCCTGGAGACGTATTCGCCGCTCGCGATCATCAACGACATTCTCTTGGACGGGATGAAGACCGTCGGTGAACTGTTCGGCGCGGGCAAGATGCAGCTGCCGTTCGTCCTGCAGAGCGCCGAAGTCATGAAAGCCGCGGTGCGGCAACTTGAGCCCCTCATGGACAAAGTCGAAGGGTCTGAAAAGGGAAGCATGCTGCTTGCCACGGTCGCGGGCGACGTCCACGACATCGGGAAGAACCTGGTCGATATCATCCTGACCAACAACGGCTACCGGGTGGTGAACATCGGCATCAAGCAGCCGATCAACACGATCCTCGACCAGGCCGCCGCGAACAACTGCCAAGTGATCGGCATGAGCGGTCTGCTCGTCAAGAGCACCTTGGTGATGAGGGACAACTTGGAGGAAATCAACCGGCGTGGCCTGTCTCACTATCCAGTGATTCTGGGTGGCGCGGCCCTCACCCGTGCCTACGTTGAAGAAGACCTGCGGTCAATCTACGACGGAAGCGTCTTCTACGCCCAAGACGCCTTTGAGGGCCTTCGGCTCATGGAGCAGATCGGTAGTGGTGAGGGTGTTCCCGCGGAAGCTAAAACGCCTCAACGGACGGCAAGTCACCGTCTGCCCGACCGCACCCCCGACCTCTACGTCTTCGACGGCACACAGAGCGACGTTGCGACTGACGTCCCGACGCCAGACTTGCCGTTCTATGGAGCCAAGAAGGAGACAAAGTTTGATGTCTTCGAAATCTACAAGTACATCAACCCGATCTCGCTGTTCCGGGGCCAATGGCAATACAAGAAGCAGGAGGGGATGTCGAACCCGGAGTTCACCGAGTGGCTTGAAGAGAACGTCCGTCCAATCTTCGAACGGCTTCAAAGAGAGCTCGCGACAATCATCAAGCCAAGGGTGAAGTGGGGGTATTTCTGGTGCCGGTCCGAGGGCAACGACCTTGTGATTTTGCAAGATGACAGGTCCACAGAAAGGGCGCGGTTCCGGTTCCCACGGCAGTCAGTGGACCGCCGGCTCTGTCTCGCCGACTTCTTCCAGAGAGACCGGGCCGATGTCGTCGCCTTCCATATCGTGACGATCGGTGACGAGGTCACCCGGTATGAGCGGAGCCTCTTCGAAAAAGGGGACTACCAAGACTATCTCTTTGTCCATGGCATGGGCGTCGAGACTGCCGAGGCCCTCGCCGAGTACTGGCACCGTCAAGTCCGGTCGGAGCTGGGCATCGCAGACGAGGAACCTGACGACATGAAGTTGCTTTTCAGCGCCAAGTACCACGGGGCGCGGTACTCGTTCGGCTATCCGGCGTGTCCGAACCTGGAAGACCAACGTATCCTCTTCGACCTTTTGCGACCCGAGGACATCGGCATCGAGCTCAGCGAGGAGTTCATGCTCGTCCCCGAGCAGAGCACCAGCGCGATCATCGTGCATCATCCCGAGGCCAAGTACTTCAATATTCGATAACGTATCGGGGACTTTGGGCCCGGGAGATTAGCGTCAACTCAGACAAACGACGTGTATTGCCGTACTCCTAGCAGGAGTGCATGACCAGGGTGGGACAAAAAACAATCGGCCTTGCTGATCGACCTGAAACATGCTCACCTCTAGAATGGCGACAAGTCGCCTGCAGCGGCGGATTCACACTAGTCGAATTGCTGGTGGCTGTGGGTATCGCGCTCGTTTTGGTCGGTCTCCTGTTGCCGGCTTATCGAGAGGCTCGGAGGTCAGCGTATATGACGGTCGATTCGAGTAACTTGCACCAGGTCGACGTGGGTCGGAGACTTTACGAAAGTGACACCGACGACGTCCCCGTATTCAAACTCTATCAACTAGTTCGAAGCGGTTATGTCACGAAGACCTGCGTGATTTCGCCTCTAGACTTCACGGACATGGGCATAGGTAACGTTTGGCTCGAGCATGTGGGCGAGCCTCACCGCCGCGAACCGTACCGGCTCACTTACGTCAGCGTCGGGGACGCCCACCTGATCGGGACAATTGAACAGATTCGGAGTGATCAATCATTCGGCTGGTTGGCAAGCCTCGCAAGCGGCAGGTATCACCCCAAAACCTTCGAGCCCTTCGATGGAAAGTTCTTGAGGCTCTCAGAGTCCGGGGCGGTCTGGATCAAGCACGAGCCACCGCTTACTTGGATTGGCAACCATACCACTGAGTACAGTTCGCTAGCGCCCTTTGTCGATCATCCTGAATCCTACTTGGCTGAAAAATGATACTTGCAGTTCAAGACGTAAAGGTTCGCGGGCTGGCCATCTGGGGTCTGTTTCCATGTGCCCAAGTGCTTACCGAGGCAATCCGATTTGCATTGACCCATGTCGGCCTGAACATGTTCTTGTCACCACTCGTTGTCTTGCCGTTGGCCATAGGTGTCGTTGAAGGCCTTGTGTTTGTCCGAGTCATAAAGTGGGCTGATACAAAGTGGGCACGGTTAGTGTTCGCGCTGGTGTTGTGGAGTGTGGCGATCGCGCTAGCCTTTAATTTGTCCGATATCGTGGTGCTCAGGGCAAGTCTAGTCAGCATTAGTTTTGAAGCCATGTTTGCGCTCTTGTCTGCCGGCATTGGCCTGTGCTTGACGGCAATGGTGGGCAAGTTTTTGGCTAGGCCAGCATGAGGGGCGCCTGAACCACGACTTCTAGCCCGCTACGCAGCCTTCGCAGGCGGACCTCGGCTAGAATGAGCCATTCAAGCCCATGTTCGTAGCCGCCACCTGCCTTGCCGCCATGTCTCTCGCCAAACACACCTTCACCCTAGGGAAGCAAGATTTTTTGCTTGACGAGAAGCCGTTCAAAATCCGGGCCGGTGAGATGCATCCCGCGCGGATACCGGCCGAATATTGGCGGCACCGCATCAAGATGGCGAAGGCGATGGGCCTCAACACGGTCAGCGCCTACATCTTCTGGAACTACCTGGAAAAGGAAGAGGGCAAGTTTGATTTTTCAACGGGAAACCACAACGTCGCCCAGTTCATCAAGCTGTGCCAAGAGGAGGGGATGTGGGTCATTCTCCGGCCCGGGCCGTACGTCTGCGCCGAGTGGGACTTCGGCGGGTTGCCTTGGTGGCTCCTGAAGACCCCCGACATCAAGGTGCGATGCATGGACCCTCGGTACACACGGGCGGCGGGCCGGTACATCGCCCGGCTCGCCAAAGAGGTCAGGCCGCTTCTCGTCACGAACGGCGGGCCGATCCTAATGGTGCAGGTCGAGAACGAGTACGGGAGCTACGGCAACGACCGGCAGTACATGCAGTGGCTTCACGACACGTGGGTCAAGAGCGGTGTCGACGTCCCCTTCTACACGTCCGACGGCCCGACACCCTACATGCTTGAGGCGGGCTCTCTGCCCGGTTGCGCGGTGGGCCTTGACTCGCTGGGATCCAACCAGGACGCCGAACTGGCCCGCAAGGTGCGTCCGGGCGTCCCCGTTTTCAGCGGTGAGACGTACCCAGGCTGGTTGACGCATTGGGGGGAAAAGTGGGCGGGGAACCCGACCGACAACGTGGTCAAGGAGGTGTCGTTCCTCCTCGACAACAAGCATTCGTTCAGCCTCTATATGTTCCACGGCGGGACAAACTTCGAGTATTGGGCCGGGGCCAACAGCGGTGGGAAGGGCTATGAGCCCGACGTCACGAGCTACGACTACGACGCGCCGCTCAACGAGCAGGGAGTGGCCACACCCAAGTATATGGCTCTGCGCGAGCTGATCGGAAAGCACCTTCCCGCCGGCGAGTCGCTTCCCCCGGTGCCGGCGGCGGTTCCGACCACGACGGTGGCCCCCATCGAGATGAAGCCGTACTCCAGCGTCTGGGACAATTTGCCGACGCCGAGCCGGCACCCGCAGCCGACGACCTTCGAGGCGGCGGGCCTGCGGGGCGGACTGATGCTGTACCGCACGAAGCTGGTCGGCCACAAGTCGGGCCGGCTGACCGTCACCAACCTCCACGACTTCGCGACCGTCTTTGTCGACGGCCAGTATGTCGGCACCATCGACCGGCGCGAGGGACAGAACTCCATCGAGCTGCCCAAGGCGACTTCGGCGACACCGGTCCTTGACATCTTGGTGGAGGGGATGGGACGAATCAACTTCGCCCAGTACTTGATCGACCGGAAGGGCATCACCGACCGGGTGACGCTGAACGGCATGACCCTGATGACCTGGGAGCAGTTCGCGATGCCGCTGGACGGTGCGTGGGTCGGCAAGCTCAAGCCGTCGCTTGACAAACGGCCCGGCCACTTCTATCGCGGGTGGTTTGACCTCGCCACGCCGGCCGACACCTATCTGGATGTCAGCGGCTACCGCAAGGGCTTCGTGTGGGTCAACGGCCATAACCTGGGCCGGTTCTGGGAGATCGGGCCCCAAAAGCGGCTCTATTGCCCGGCGACGTGGCTGAAGGCAGGGCAGAACGAGGTCGTGGTGTTCGACATGCTGGGGAACCAGGCCGCCCCCGTGGCGGGCTTCGAAAAGCTCCAAGGATAAGGCACAGTCTGGCGCGGCATTGTCGCGCCAGGACCGCTTTTGTTCGGTGCGACTAGTCTAGAGTTGTCTTGACTAATTCGTGCCGGTATCCCTTTAACTCTTGAAACGCCCGGCCGAAGAAGTCGGCGAGATGGTCCACGTCTCCTTCTTCAAGGACAGAGTTATAGACCCAGAGCCGGACGAAGTCGTCGCGCGACTGCCAGGGCTGGATGAAGTAGTCCCAATCGACCCATCCAATTCCCGAGAGGTAGTACTGGAGGATCGTGTGCTGTGTGGAGCGCTTCGTATCCGTTCGTACCGCACTTTGACCTCTGATCATCCGGGCGGGAACTTGGCTCGCCCGTAACAGACTGACCTCGACCGACGTGATGGCCTCGCAGTGGCCACCTCTGCGCTTGATGACTTCGCGAGGGTCGTCCGCGCCTGGCGGTGACCCGGGAGGACAGAACGTGAAGTTCTGATTGATCCAGTTCATCATGCCGATGACCGCCGATATCCCCCTTGGGTTTCCCATGGATTTGGTGACGGCCACAACTTCCGCGGCCTTGGGGTCGATCGTCGACGCCTTGAGCCGGCTTGGGCTTGCGGCAAGGAACGGCTCCGTTGAGGTGGACGATGCCGTGCCCTGACGTCCCAAGAGTGATTTGACGCTAAAGGGTGACAGGCGGACTTCTGTCGTCACGATGATGGGCTCGTTTCCTTGAGCACGGGCGACGACAAACCGATTGCCATACTTGTCCGACTTCTCAACTTGGTCATAGACTCCTATGACCTTCCAAGAGACCAAGGATTGGTTTCGAGTCTCCATTGGCTTCGGCAACCAGAACTGTTCGCCGGCACGTAGGTTCGTGGTAGGTACCTTCCAGGTGAGCCGGAAGACTTTGTCACTGGCCCGGTTCACCATGTCCTGGGCAAAATTGGCACCGGGGCCCCAGTGGTTTTTGTTCGCAACGAGGAACCGGGCGGTCTGCTTGGCCAAGGTGACTTGGCCGTCATCGAGTGCGGCCTCGACTAAGTTTGCGTAACTGAAGACGCCCGGGTTCCACTCGACATTGAGTCGGGCGATCTGGAGGCCCTCGGCTGTCTTGTGTTGTCGGCATAGCGCCCAACCGAGTGATCTGACCAGATATTCGTCATGAAAGCCGCGCTGCACACCTTCGCGGCACACCCGCTCCATGCGCGCGTAGTCCTTCTTGTCACGAGCGGCCTCCATCAATTTGATGTAGTCGCTCGCAGTGGGAGCCTGTTGACCTAGGAAGACCACAGCTAGCAACGGTGTCACAGGAGAAATGTACTCCATTGGCAACTGAAGGTCCACCAAACGAGCAGAAAAGAAGCGGCCCGGGGCACAACTGCCCCGGGCCGCTTGTTCTCGTTGTCCCCCTTTTGGGAGGGGCTTACTTGATCTCGACTTTGCCGCCGGCTTCTTCGATCTGCTTCTTGATCGAGTCGGCGGTCTCCTTGTTGACGCCTTCCTTCAGCTTCTGAGGGGCGCCGTCGACGAGGTCCTTGGCTTCCTTGAGGCCCAGGCCGGTCAGCTCGCGCACGACCTTGATGACCTGGAGCTTCTGACCGCCCGCGTCGCTCAGGACGACGTCGAATTCGGTCTTCTCTTCGGCCGCTTCGGCGGGAGCGGCTCCACCGCCCATGCCAGCGAACATCGCCGGGTTGAAACCGGCCATCGGGGCGGCGGCGGTGACGCCGAACTTGTCTTCGAGGGCCTTCTTGAGCTCGCTGAGCTCGAGGGCGGTCATACCAGAGATCTGGTCGACGAGAGATTCAACAGTGCTTGCCATGGGGTCTTACTCCTGGGTTTCCGAGGCCTCAGCCTCGGGTGCGGCTTCGGTCTCCGCGGTCGGGGCTTCGGCGGCGGCCTCGGCGGCTGGTTCGGTGGTGGGCTCGGCGGCCGCCTCAGCGGCTGCCGGCTCCTCGGCGGCTGCCGTAGGCGCATCGGCCTCGGGCAGCGGTGAGCCTTCGGCGACCTTGTCCGCCACGGCACCGATCACGCGGATCGGGTCGGCGTACAGGGCTTCGATGACTCCGACGAGGTCGGCGATCGGTGCGGCGACGAGGCCGATGATCTGGGAGATGAGGACGTCGCGCGGCGGAAGCTTGCTCAGCTCCTCGACGCCACTTCCGTCAAACACCTTCCCGTTGATCAGCCCGCCCTTGACGACCAAGCTCTTGTGCGTCTTGGCAAAGTCCATGACGACCTTCGCGCAGTCGCTTTCGTTCTCGTAGAGGAACACGACGGCGGTCGGGCCGGACTTCAAGGTCTCGGTCAGGGGGCTTGCGCCTTCACCGGCGGCAAGGCCGAACAGGGTGTTCTTCACAACCTGCAGCTCGCCGCCTTTCTCGCCCAGTTGCTTGCGAAGGAGCTGAAGCTCCTTCACCTTGAGCCCACGGTATTCGGTGAATAGGACACCCTTCGAACGCTGGAAGCGTTCGCCGGTCTCCTCGATCACTCGGGCTTTCTGTGCGGTCGGCATTGGTTTTCCTTGTCGTTCGACAAAGCAATCGGGCCCTTGCAGTTGTGAGCGCAAGAGCCCGATCTGTGCCGGCCCGGCCATGGTGGCCTGGGGGTTGAAATCGTTTTCTAGCCTCGAACCTCGGTCGGCTGCTGGTCAGGCGCTTAAGGAACCCCTCGTGAAGGGAACCACCGACTGTCTGCGGAGAGTCCAACGGGGATTATGGCATCTTGATGGCGAGTCTGCCCGAGGACCCATGTCAGGCACTACGGAACGGGGCCGATAATAGGGAAGTCTAAGTGTCCTGAGGGGAGAAGCACAGCAGAGATGGCGACAGTAGCTGAGTTTATGGACGTCGTGCGGTCGGGAAGTGAGCGACGCTTCAAGGAGATGGTCGAGACCGACCCGGGCATCGCCCAGACCGCCGTGGAGGACTTCCATGGTTGCTCGGCCCCCCAGTTTGCCGTCTATGTCGGCCAGGAAGACTTTGCATGGGCGCTTTACCGCCTCCACCCGGACCCGGACTTCGCCACGGCATGCACGGTCGGCGACCTTGACCGGGTCAAGCAGATGCTTGCCGCGAACCACGCCCTCTTGGAAGACCACAGTAACGACGGGTTCACGCCGCTTTGCCTGGCCTCTGCGTTCCGGCACACGCGGCTCGTGACCTTTCTGCTGGAGGAAGGGGCCGACCCAAACGGGGCTTCGCAGGCCCAAGGGGGCGTCAGGCCGTTGGATTCGGCCGTGTATGGCCGGAGCCGCGACGTCGTCCGGCTTCTCCTTGAGTACGGGGCCGATCCCAACTTGGCCACCGAAGGGGGGTTCCGTCCCGTTCACGGCGCCGCTCAGAACGGCGACCAAGTGATGTTGGAGGACTTGGTCAGCCGGGGTGCCGACGTCCGTGCCCGGACCGACGGCGGCGACACGCCGCTCTCTCTGGCCCGGGCCAAGGGCCATCATCACGTGGCCCACTACATTGAGGCCAATTTCGGCGGGATGTGACCACTGACGTGCGGTCGGTCGCGGTCGCGCCATAATTCCAGTGTGGACTTGTGGCATGACGACAGGCTGAAGGAAGAATGCGGCGTCGTCGGGGTGTGGACGCCAGGGAACCAGGCCGCCAAAGCGGCCTTTTTTAGTCTCCAGGCCCTGCAACACCGAGGCCAGGAGTCCGCCGGCATCGCCGTCAGCAATGACGGCAAGGTGACGATGCGCAAGGGCATGGGGCTCGTGGGCGTGGTCTTCACCGACCTTGGCGACCTGCCGGGTGAGATGGCCGTCGGTCACACGCGCTATTCGACCACTGGTGCCAGCGTGCTGGCCAACGCCCAGCCCATCCATTGCGTCAGCACGGTCGGAGAGATCGCCGTGGCCCACAACGGCAACCTTGTCAACACCAAGGAGCTGCGGGCGGAACTGATCGCCGAAGGCGTCGACCTGCAGACCACCGCCGACAGCGAGGTCATCGCCCAACTCATCGTGCGGAACCTGCACCTCGGCGTCGTGAACGCCGTCAGCGCGGTGATGAAGCGCATCCGAGGGGCCTATGCGGTCACGGTGCTGACACCCGACATGGTGCTCGGCTTCCGCGACCCCCACGGCGTCCGCCCCCTTGTCGTGGGGCGGCTCCAGGACGGGTTCATCGTCGCCAGTGAGAGTTGCG
>JAHBTB010000014.1 GCA_019638795.1 Fimbriimonadaceae bacterium
AGTGGCCGACAAGCAGTCCCCATAAGCGGCCTGGTAGTCGTCCCAGACCGCCCTTTCCGCCAGGTCAGCGCTGCTGAACTTCCAGTTCTTGGCGGGGTCGTCGAGCCGGGCGAGGAACCTCTTGCTCTGCTCCTCCGGCGAGACGTGCAACATGAACTTGAGAATGCGAGTCCCGTTCCGGGTCAAGTGCTTCTCAAGGGCGACGATGGACTTGTACCGGTGTTCCCAGAACTTGTCGTCTTTGGTGGCCTGCTCGGGTAGTCGCTGGGAGTCCAGGATGCTGGGATGCACCTTGACGACCAAGACCTCTTCGTAATACGAGCGGTTGAAGATACCGATGCGGCCCCGTTCGGGCAGGCAACGGGTCGTGCGCCACAGGAAGTCGTGGTCCAGTTCTTCGGGACTCGGCCGCTTGAAGCTATACACCTGGCACCCTTGGGGGTTGACGCCCGACATGACGTGCTTGATCGCGCTGTCCTTCCCGGCGGCGTCCATCGCTTGGAAGACGAGGAGCAGGGCGTACCGGTCATGAGCGTAGAGGAGGTCTTGGAGTCCGGCCAGCTTTTCGACCTGCTTGGCCAGGGCGTCTTCATAGTCCTCCTTGGAGTCGTACAGGGGCTTGACGTCGGTCGCCCAGTCCTTGAGCCGGACCTTCTGACCCTCCCCGACGCGAAACTTGTCGGTGTCCACTTTCATCGGTGCCCCTTAGTTTGGTCGGTCGAGACCAGGGTTGTGCTCGGGCTCCTTAAACGATCCGGACAAAGACGTATCCGGCTTTGAGAGGGCGGTCCTGGAGGACGACCTCGGTCCCGTCAGGGGAGCCTTGGTCGTTTGAGTTGCCCTCGATGGTTGTGATCGTCCCATGGGTTTTGTCGACCCCGACGACAAAGCCGATGTGGTGGAAGCGGCCTGACTCGTCGGGAAAGAGGACGACCGTGGCCGGGGACGGCTCCGGGACGGTCAGCCGGTTCCGCTTCGCCCAACGGTACGTCTCCTGGCAAGAGGCCGACGGTACCCATCGTGACTTAGGATATGCGGTGTGGATCGTGTGGGCGACAAACGCGGCGCACCAGGGGCTTCCCGTCCGCGCCCGGCACGTGCGCAAGTAGGCGTCGACTTCCGCCCCGCGGTTGTCGCCCTCCTCGTCTTCGGCGATGCCCACCCTGCGCCGCGCCTCGCGCATCACCGCGTCGTCGCGCTTGGCGTTGGGGCGGTACTTTGCCGGAGAACGGGCGTCCAGCGCGACCACGAGCACCTTCGTGTCGCTCGGAAGGGGGCTTGGGCGGACGTGGCGTGACCCGAGGAGGCCGCGGGCCCGCGCCCAACTGAGCAACGGCCGGTGGCAAGCCACCGCGATGGTGACGAGAAGGACCGCGCCGACCGCGGCAACACGGGTCATTCGGCGAGCGGCTCGTCCCACTTCCGGTTTTTCGCCTGTTCAAGGGTCGTGCGCACCATCAGCTTGCGCTCGGTGTCGTTGATCGCGCGGGTTTCGTACCGTTGCAGCTTGACCGGGCCACCGCCCGCGTTGCCGTATTGGGTGGCGAACCGCTGGGGGATCCCCACGTTCACGAGCATACGGTCGTACGACGCCCCGACGAGCCAAGACGCCGACCGCATGCCGAGAAGCATGGCGCAGACGCTCAGCTCATGGGCGGTGGCGTAGTCCTCGAACACGACGCCATGCTGGAAGACGAGGGCGGCGTTGTCGAAGTCGGCCGCCGTGGTCAAGCCACCCGCGGCGACAATCTCCTTGATCCGGGCCAACCGGGCCGCGTCGCCACGAGCCATATCGTCCAGTTGCTTGGGTGTGACCTTGCTGAAGTCGAAGTTTCGCGCCGCCTGGTCGGCATCGACGATCTTCTTGACTTCCGGGTTAGGTTGTCCGGCCTTGGCCCGCTTTTCCGCCTCTTCGGGGTCTTTGTAGACGCTGATGATGACCCGGGCTGTAGGGCTGACCACGAAGCGTTCGGCCCCGAAGGGGGGCATGGTGTCGACGATTCCCAGCCGTCGGTTCCGACCGATGGCGAGGAGGAGGACGTCCCAGCGTGACCCGAGAGACCTTCGTGCCTCGGCGTCGCCTTCGGCGGCGGCGACAAGGGTCAGTTCGTAGGCGGCCTGCACGGGGACCACGTCGCCGTTGACCGGGGCGAAGAGTTTGGCCGCCCGACGGAAGTCCGACGCCGACTTCAGCTTGTCGCCCTCGATCAGGGCGACAAGCTTCGCGTCGACTTCGTCGTAGAGCGCGCTGCGGCGCGCGGGGTCGACGACGTCCTCCGCCTTGGTGTGCTTGGCCTCAAGCGTCGCAAGGTCGTCCGGGGCAAGGGCCGAAGCAATGGCGAATGCGGCGGCGACGATGACCATCGCCTGTTACTACGCGGCTTTGCCCTCCGGGTTACTCCTCTGCTTTGGCGGTCGCCCCCAATTTGTCCCAGTTGGTGATCGCGTCGAAGACCATCGGCCATGAACCCAAGGTAGATTGCCGCCACATCGGGTTGATCGCGAACAGCAGGACGTTGCCTTTGCCGACGGGGCACCGTACGAGAGCCGCCTTCCCGGCCAGTTCGTCACCATGGGCCAACCCGCCGCTGACCAAGAGTTTGTCTTCGGAGGCAAACCGGAGCAACACTTCGGGCCGCGGCCCTTGGGGCTGGTTGAAGAACCCGCGCTGGGATCCCCCGCCGTCTGACTCGAACGGTTTCGGCGTGTAGGGTGGTCGTCCCTGCACCACGTCCGGGTCACGGGCGTCTCCTCGGCCCGACGGTCGGTTTGCTCCCGGCCCGCCCTGCCCGCGGAACCGGCCAAACCCGCCGAACCCGACGGAGAGAAGGGGGTCTTCGGCAAAGTACACCCCGACCTGGTCGTCATATTTCGCGGTCACCGGCGAAGACTTTGCGACCTTTTCGGCCAGATACACCCCGCCGGGGGCGAAGAGCTCTCGGGGTTCCGTGACGGAGACACCGCTGACAAGGCCGTACTCGACGGGTACCCGGCAGGTGCCGCCGATGCAGACGAGCAGCCCACCGCCGTCGACGAACTTCTTGAGGTTGACCATGCCCTGGAGCTCGATGCCGCCCCGGATGTCGGGGCTGGGTTGGACTCCGCCGAGGGCAGGAAACTCCGGCGTCGCGACCCAGGGGATCGGCTCGCCGACTTTCGGGCGGCCGTTCACGATGCTCTGGGCCGACCCGCCGGCCGGGCTGAACACCAGGACGTCGAACCGCGAGGCCAGGTCGGCGGTGTCGCGCAGGTCATGGACAGAAATGTATTCGTAGGGCACCTTGGCGGTGTCGAACGCCAACCGCACCCAGCCTTCGTCCTGGGTGTTCTGCCACGTGTGGATCAGACCCACGCGCGGAACCTTGCCGTGGACGGGGTATGCGGGCGTGTCTTGCCATGCGGCTGGTGCCGGTGTGCTCGTGGACTTGAGGACGTCGGCGGACTTGACCCGGGTCGTCTGGACGTCGAAGAGCGGCCCAAGTGTCCAGCCGCAGTCGTCATAGGGGGCCGGGTCGTCGGCCCGGTAGTACTGTTTGTCCAGAAGCATGTCGGCCATCCGGCAGTAGGGCTGGTCCATGCGGACGACCAAAGAGCCTTTGGCGAGCTTCTCTGTCCCAGAGGTGGTGTCGGCTTGCAACTCCCCGACCTCGACGCCTTGCCTCAGGAGGAGCGCCTTGAGGGAGGCCAGGTTCCATTCCCGACCCTTCTTCGCCTGGAGCACGTAGGCGGCGGGGCCCTCCGTCCAGGGCTTGAGGACGCTGCGCTTGGACTTGAGGTAGTAGTTGCGCAGATACAACTCGTGGTTCTTGGCCACGTTCTCCATGCCCAGCAGCAGGGCTGACTGGCTGATGTTGCAGTTGTTGCGGGCCGACCACCGGACGTTGGGGAAGGGAGGGTTCGGTCGGAACCACTGGCGTTCGGTCTCGCCGGCCGACATCATGCGGGTGTCGGCCCCGCTGCCGCCGAACGTCTCATAGAACCGCCCGACCGCGTTATGCCCGTTGGCGAGATAGAAGGCGTAGTTCGGCGCCCAGCCGTCGTAAAAGCCGTGGGTCCAGACGCCGGGTACCCCTCGTTTGGTCATCTCGTCGACCTCGTGGTAGGCCATGATGTGCCACTCGTCGATCGTGATCGGGTCAAGCCAGGCGTTGTAGGGGCCGGTGCCTGTGCTGATATAGAGGTAGGGCACCGACTGGTGCAGGTCGTGGAGGACGGTCGGGTGGTTGGCGAGCCAGGCGCCGGCCAGATTCTTGCTGAGGGCAAGAGCCATGCCGATGTTGTCCCGGTTGTTGTCGTGGGCGACATAGTGCCCCCAATAGAGCAAGGGCACCGCCGGCTTGTTGGGATACTTCTTTTGGTAGAGGTAGCTGTCGACGTACCGGTCGCGACCGTCGGTCTCGATGACGGGCGTCAGCATGACCACCGAGTGCCGGCGGATCTCCTGGATCCTCGGTGACTCCTCGACAGCCAGCCGGTAGGCCAGTTCCATCAGCATCTCGGGCGGGCCCGCTTCCGGCGAGTGCATGCCACCGGTCGCGTAATAAATCGGCAGTCCGTCCTTGATCAGGCGTTCGGCGGCCGCGTCGGCCCCGTCGAGTTTGCCGTCGCCCTTGTAGTCGACCAGCTTACGTGGGTCGCCGAGCAGGGCGGTGGTGCGCCGGACCGAGTCAAGGTTGCGGAGGTTTGCGGCGTCGGAAATGAAGACCGCGATCATCTCCCGGCCCTCTTCGCTCTTGCCGATCGACACGACCGAGACGCGGTCGGACGCCTTGTCCAACTCCCGCATGTAGGCGTTGATCTCCGCGACGTGGTGGAGCACGTTGGGGGCCCCGATGATGTCGCCGAAGTACTTCATCGGCGAGGGCACCGTCCGGCTGGCGGGCAGATGGTCGACGATGTCGGTCAGAAAGAAGGGCTCGGTCGTGTACTGACGTATCTTTGCCGCGTAGGCTTCGTCGTTCTGAGCAAGACTGAGACAGGCGAGCGCCGTTGCCGCCAGGGTCAGGATGGACCGCATGGCGACCAGTATTCCATGAGGTTCAGGCGATTCGTCTCGCCCAGTGTTGTTCTGCGACATATCGGACGATCTCTTCAGGCCCCATGGGGCGGCCGAACAGATAGCCCTGGGCGAGGTCGCACCCGACCGGTCGCAACTTTTCGAGTTGCTCTTCGGTCTCGATGCCCTCGATGACGACGCGGATGTCGAGCACGGCGGCAAGCCGGGTGACCGCCCGGATGAGGACAAGGTAGTCGTCGCCCAACTCGAGGTTGTTGACGAACGACTTGTCGATCTTGATGTAGTCGAGCTGGAACTGATGGAGGGACGACAGCGACGAGTAGCCGGTGCCGAAGTCGTCCAAGGAGAGCCGGTGGCCCCGTGACCGCAGCTCGGACAGGATGATCTGCGCGGCGGCAGGGTCACGCATCACCGTGCTCTCGGTGATCTCAAAGTGGATCGTGCCCGCCGGAATGCCGTTTTGCTCCACTGACCGGGACACCCGCTTGACAAGGTCTAGGTCGCCGAGTTGGTGGCGTGAGAGGTTGACGCTGATGTCCGGGGCTTTTTCCGGCCCGAGCTCGGCCAACCAGGCCGCTTCTTGTCGGCATGCTTGGTCCAAGACCCAGTCGCCGACCGCACCGATGACGCCGGACTCTTCGGCGATGGGAATGAACTCGTTGGGCGAGATGGGCCCATGGACAGGGTGGTTCCATCGCAACAGGGCTTCCACCCAGTCGAGCTTGCCGTCGTGGAGGGAGACGACCGGCTGGAAGACCAGGTGCAACTCACCGTTTTGGACGGCCGTCTTCAGGTCGTTCTCGAGACCCAGACGGCGCATGACCGTGGCCCTGAGGCTACTGTCGAACAATCGGAAGCAACCGCGTCCGGCGGCTTTGGCCGCAAACAGGGCGATGTCGACGTCGCGGAGGACCGCGCTGGCGTCTTCATACCGCGGGTCGCTCATGACAATGCCGATACTGACGGTCGGCATGACGGTGGTCCCCGAAATGCGATAAGGCTTGGACAGGGTGTCCAAGAGGCGCTTGGCGACACGTTCGGCGTTGGTGACCGACATGCGCTGGAGAAGGACGACGAATTCGTCGCCACCCAGCCGGGCGGCGGTGTCCTCGGTTGACCGCCGACGTGTCGAGGTGTCGGTGCGGACATGGCGGACCAGCCGCTTGGCCATCTGGGTCAAAAGCTCGTCGCCGGCGGAATGTCCCAGACTGTCATTGACCGATTTGAAGCTGTCAATGTCCACGAACAGGACGGCGAACCGGTCGGCGCTGTGGTTTTTGGCCCGTTCCAGGGCGTCGGCAAGCCGGTCGATGACGAGGCTCCGATTGGCGAGGCCGGTCAGGGGGTCAAGCCGCGACGAAGCGGCGAGTTCCTCCTCCAGCTTCCGTTGTTCGGTGATGTCCCGGATCGAACCGTGCCAATGCACTTTGCCTTCGTCCATGCAGACAGGGACAGCATGTCCCTCCGCCCAAACCATGCCTCGTCGGGGATGGTCGACCGCAAAGACGGAGTGCCACGGTGACAACGTCTCGGCGGACAGGGCGAGGTCAGACATGACCCGTAAGTGGAAGCGTGGCTGGATCACTTCGAGCAAGTTCAAGAAATCTTGCTTGGCGGCCGCCACAGGCACTCCGAAAAGGTCGCGGACGCCGTCGTTGACGTAGGTCAGGCTGTATCCGCCGTCAGAGCCCCGCACCAGCTCGAAGACCATGTCGGCGACGTTGTGGGAGAGGTTGTTCAGCCGCCACTGAGCGTGGGCGGACTCCTCCGACGCGGTGACCTCGGCGGTGACGTCCACGGTCGCCCCGATGACGCTGAGGGCCCTGCCGTCGGCGTCCCGGCCCTCGGCGAGGCCCCGCACCCGCAGCCACAACACTTCGCCGTCCTTGACGACCCTGAAGAAGCACTTGAGGTCATCAGTCTCACCGCGGACATGCGCGCCCATCGCCTGATCAAGGTCGTGCAAGTCGTCGGGGTGGACGCAGTTGAGAAACTCTTGGACGGGAAACACGCCGTGGGTGTCGCTCAGGCCGAAGAACCGGCACGCCGCCGCGTTCCCCCAGGCGACGTCGCGATGCGTCTCCCACCGCCACAAGGCGATGCCCGCCGCGTCGCACACGTCGTCGAACGCACAGATCGCGGGCTCCGGGGATGGTTGGTCTGGCTGGGACAGGTGGAGGGGCCGCCTCTTGCCAGCACGCCGGGACGTGCTGGCAAGAGACTTTGCCGTTCCTTCCTTCCTCTGGATTCCTTGGTCGCCCAACCTGCACCCCGGGCATCTTCCTGCCCTGATGAGGTTATCGGCACAAACCTAACGATTCTGCCCGGTCAGATCGATATTGTCGAGAAAATGAAATAACGATATGCCGGTCTCACTTTGAACTAGACCTCCCAGCCCTTCCTCATCTCCGGCCGGAGGATCATGTCGTACTCGTCGCTGCCCTTGACTTTCATGGCGCGGGCGTCCCATTCGAGGCGGGGCCCGGACGCCCAGATCGCCAGATTGCCCAGCAAGACGGTCTCGGTGAGGGGGACGGAGTTCTCAAAGTTCGAACCCGCCGGCTTCCCGCCCTTGATCGCGTTGTCAAGCTCGGTGAAGTGGCCGGGGGAGTGGTCCCATTTGACTTCGGGAAGGGCCGGGCCACCGATGACCTCGAAGGCGCCTCCGTAGGCACTCGCGCTGTAGACGGTCCCTTTCTCGAAGACCATGATCGAGCCGTTCGAGTCGAGCTCCTTGCCGCCGACCAGGTCGCGGCTCGGCTTGACGCCGCCGTCCATCCAGTGCATCTTGACCGGGCCGTGCTTGCCCCGCTGGCCGAACTCGTAGACGACATGCGAGGTCAAGGGGTAGCACTCCTTGTTGTTTCCGCTGGTCGTCGCTTGGACGGCGATCGGGTCGTAGAGGTCAAGGGCCTGGACAGGCAGGTTCATGACGTGGCAGCCCATGTCACCGAGCGAGCCCGTGCCGAAGTCCCAGCGGCCGCGCCATGCGAAGGTGTGGTAGCCGTCCGCGTAGTCGCGGAACGGGGCAGGGCCAAGCCAGCATTCCCAGTCAAGGGTGCGCGGGATCGGCTTGCGTGCGGGGCGCGGGGCGCCTTGGGGCCACCAGCCGGCGGGCCGGTCAGTCCAGCAGAAGACCTCCTTGGCCTGACCCAAAACACCGGTCTTGACGAGTTGGACGCAGTGACGCAGGGCGTCCTCGGCGGTGCCCTGGTTGCCCATCTGCGAGGCGACGCCCGCCTTTCGGGCGAGGTTGCGGAGGACCCGGGCTTCGTAGATCGAATGGGTGAGCGGTTTCTCGGTGTAGACCGCCTTGCCTGCGCGCAAGGCGAGGGCCGTCGCGGGGCCGTGGTTGTGGTCGGGTGTGCTGACGATGACGGCGTCCACGTACTTGTGCACGGCGTCGATCATGCGGCGGTAGTCGCTGTACGTGCTGGCGGTGGGGAACATGTCCAACGCCTTGCCCCGGAACCCGGCGTCCACATCGCACAGGGCGACGATGTGGCCGTGCTTGGCGGCCGCCTCCATATTGCTGGACCCCTTGCCAGAAACGCCGACAATGGCGTAGCGGACAAGGTCGGACGGCGTGGCGGCGTAGGCGCGGCCGCCCAGTGCGAGACCGACGGTCGTTGCGGCGGTCGTCTTGAGGACGTCGCGGCGGCTGTGCAGGCGAGACATGACCCCAGGTTAGCCGCAAGGAAGTCCCCCGCGCAACTCTGGTTCAAGTCAAGATTTTCAGGCGTCCAACTTGGGGCTCAGAACATGATCACCGAGCGGATGACGTCTCCAGTCTCCATAAGGTGGAAGGCATCTTCGACTTCGTCGATCGTGATCTTTCGCGTGACCATCCGGTCCAAGTCGATCCGGCCCTTCATGTAGAGGTCGGCGATGAGGGGAAAGTCGAGCGACGGCAGGGCGTCGCCGCAATGGCACACGCGGAGGCCGGCTTTGTTCCAGTAGACGCCGGTGGCAAAGTCGCCGAGGTTGAGCGTGACGGCGTCGTCGCGGGCCGGGAAGCCGATCGTCGTGGCCGTACCACCGTAGCTGAGCATCTTGACGGCCTGTTCGGTGCATTGGGGGATGCCAGTGGCCTCGAAGGCCGACTCCACCCCGCCGTCCCACCCGTCCTCGGTCAGGCGGCGGACCTCGGCGACGGGGTCGACCTTGCTGGCGTCGACGGTGTGGGTCGCGCCGAAGTCACGCGCCCACTGGAGCTTGACCGGGTTGACATCTACCGCGATGATCTGACGGGCCATTTGGAGCTTCGCGCCCATGATGACGCTGAGTCCGACCCCGCCGCACCCAATGACGGCGACGCGGGTGCCCGGCGCGACCGGCGCAGTGTTCATGGCCGCGCCGATACCCGTGACCACCCCGCAGGCGATCAGGCACGCCTTGTCGAGAGGGCATCCCCTCCGGCATCTTGACCGCGGCCTTGGCATGGACCACGGTGTGGGTGCTGAACGTGCCGCACCGCAAGACCTGGCTGCAGAGGGCGCCGTCGCTGGCCCGCTTGATCCGCTGGCCCGGCCGCAGGGCCATGTAGCAACGGCGCGGGTCGCCGCGCCGGCATGCCGGACACTGTTCGCATGGCGCACGGTAGGCAAGGACGACGGGGTCTCCCGGCTGGAGGTGGGTGACTCCCTCGCCGACTTTCTCGACGGTCCCGGCCCCTTCATGGCCGAGCACGATCGGGAACGGCATGCCGTTCCCATTGAGGGTCTTGACGGTCAGGTCGGTATGGCAGACGCCGCTGGCGACAAGCTTGACGAGGACCTCGTTGGGGCCAGGGTCGTCGACGACGACGTCCCGGACGACGGCGGGAGTCCCAGGCTCCTCAAGGATGCAAGCACGACCGGCGGTTGCCATGGCGCGAGTTTACATGGCGTGAGGCGTCCCGCGGGAGGGGCCACGACCAGGCTCAGTCACACAGGGCGTGGACAAGCCGGACGGTGAGGTCGGCCAGCCTGTCCATCGAGTCCTTGTGGATGATCTCGAAGCCGTGGGTGTTTTCCGTCGGGATACCCAGGGTGATGGGCCGGGCGCACAGGCCACGGCTGGCCGAAATGCTCGCGTCGCTGCCTCCCCGGGAAAGGACTTGGGGGACCACCGTCTTGTCCAGGGACTTGACCAGCCGAAGGTCCGCCGGGTGGATCGACGCGAAGGAGTCCTTCACCCAGACCGTCGGGCCCTCCCGGTGATAGGGTGGCGCGTCGGGGACGACCGGGCCGATCTCCAGCGCGACGCAGACTTCGGGGTTCAAGGACTGGAGTGCGTACTGGGCGCCTTCGCCGCCGACTTCCTCGCTGGTCGTGGCGACAAAGTGCACGGGGCAGTCCTTGAGGGATTCCAGGGCCAGGAGCCACGAGACCAAGTCGGCGCGGTCGTCAAGAAAATAGCCGCCGACATACTGCTTGAGGTCGAGGAGCCGTCGTCGCGACGGGTGGACGACCACGCGGAGCCCGGCATAGAGGGGGTCGTCGTCTTCGTCTTCGTAGTCGGTGTCACCGACAAACACCTCACAGTCTTCCCACCGGAACGCCTTCTCCCGCGCCGCGGTCATTGGGGACTCGGTGGACTCGGTGTGGACGCTCCCCATGCAGAGGACGCCGTCGACCGGCCCGTCGCTGGTTAGGATCTGGACTGGCCCCTCACCCAGCTTCCAGGGAAAGAGCCCGCCGAGAGGGCTGACCCGGTATGTCCAGCCGCACCGCACGCCGAGCATCATCGCGATCTCGTCCATGTGGGCGGTGACGACGACCTTGGGGTCGGGGCCGAGGGGGACATGGAGGTTGCCCTTGGCGTCGACGGACCACGAGTGGCCCGCCGACTCGACCTTCCCGACCAAATAGTCGCGGACGAGGTCTTCCTGCCCGGGGGGGCCGGGGAGCGCGACAAGGTCTTGCAGCAGTTCGAGGGCGCGGGAGCTCACCGCTGACATTGAAGCAGGAGAAGCGGACCAAATGCTACGGCTTCACCACGTGACCGCACCGTCGCAGGCGGGTCCGACTTGCCTTGCGTATTTGGCCAAGACGCCTCCATAGCGCATGGACGGGGCCGTCCAGGCCGCGCGTCGGGACGCCAACTCGTCGTCGGAGACAGCGACGGACAGCACCCCGTTCTCCGCGTCGACGGTGACCATGTCGCCGTCGCGGACAAGGGCGATGGTGCCGCCGACGGCCGCCTCGGGGCCGACGTGGCCGACCATGAGGCCGCGGGTCGCCCCGCTGAACCGGCCGTCGGTGAGAAGGGCGACGTCGTAGCCCAAGCCTTGCCCGACGATCGCGCTGGTCACGCCCAACATCTCGCGCATGCCGGGACCGCCCTTGGGGCCCTCATAGCGGATGACGACGACGTCGCCCCGCTGGATCTGCCGGGACTGGACCGCCGCCATGGCCGCCTCTTCCGAGTCGAAGCACCGCGCCGGTCCAGTATGGGCGAGCTTGCGGACTCCGGCGGTCTTGATGACCCCGCCTTCGGGGGCGAGGTTGCCCCAGACGATCGTCATGCCTCCGTTGGGTGACACGGGGTTGGCCAAGGTGCGGACCACCTCTTGCCCGTCGGGCACGGTCACCCCGGCCAGGTTTTCCGCCATCGTCTTCCCGTTCACGCACAAAGTGTCGCCGTGCAGGCACCCTGCGTCGAGCATGGCCCTCAGGATCACGGGCACCCCGCCGACGTTGTGGACGTCGTTGGCGATGTACTTGCCGCCCGGGCGCAGGTCGGCCAGGGTCGGCGTGCGGCGGCTGATCTTGTCGATTTCGTCGAGGGTCAGCGTCATGCCGAGCTCGTGGGCCAAGGCGGGCAGGTGGAGGGCAAAGTTGGTGGACCCGCCCGTCGCCGCCCCGATGGCGACGGCGTTCTCAAGCGCGCGCCGGTCCATGACTTGGCGCGGCAATATGCCGGAGCGGAGAGCGTCCATGACAAGGGCGCCGGTCGCCTCCAGGTAGGGCGCCCGGTCAGGCGAGACGGCCGGAGGCCCCGACGAGCCGGGGACGGTCATCCCCAGGGCCTCGGCGATGCAAGCCATCGTGTTGGCGGTGTATTGGCCGCCGCAGGCGCCGGCTCCTGGGCAGACCGCGCATTCGACGGCATGAAGCTCGGCGTCGTCAATCGTCCCGGCCGCGTGGGCTCCGGCCGCCTCAAAGGCGTCCTGGACGGTCACGTCCTTGTCATGGTGCCGCCCGGGCATTATCGTGCCTCCGTACAGGAAGACCGACGGCACGTTGAGGCGCGCCATTGCCATGAGCATGCCTGGCAAGCTCTTGTCACAGCCGGCGATGCCGACAAGGGCGTCGTAGCAATGGCCCCGCATCATGAGCTCGACAGAGTCGGCGATGACCTCCCGGCTGATGAGCGACGCCTTCATGCCTTCGTGGCCCATGGCGATGCCGTCGCTGACGCTAATCGTGTTGAACCGTCGCGGGGTGCCGCCATGCCGGGCGACTGAGTCGGCGACCGCAGCGGCTTGTTCGTCAAGGTTGACGTTGCAGGGGGTGGACTCGCTCCACACGCTGGCGACCCCGACCCACGGCTGGCCCAGGTCCTTGTCACCCAGGCCCATGGCCCGCATCATCGCGCGGTTGGCGGTCTTGTCGACCCCTTCGCTGATCGTCCGAGATTTGTGTTTGATGTCGAATGCCATGGCGTTGCTCAGCTGCTTGGTGGACCTAATCCTTGGGTTGTCGACGCCGTCGGCGTCGGGGAGGGCGCGGGTGGCCCTGGTTCATAGGAAGAACCTCAGTGACGGGCTGTCCGTGACTTCTTTGACCTCATACCCGACCGACCGGAGCGTCTGCCCGAAGCTGTCCTTGGCTTCTGGCGGGACCTGGACGCCGGCGAGGACGCGCCCGCGGTCGGTGCCGTGGTTGCGGTAGTGGAAGAGGCTGATGTTCCACTCCGGGCCAAGGCGGGTGAGGAAGGCCAAGAGGGCGCCGGGACGTTCGGGAAAGTCGAATTGGAACAGTCGCTCGCTGCCGGCGGCCGAACTCCGGCCCCCGACCATGTGACGGAGATGGGTCTTGGCAATCTCGTCGTCGGTGAGGTCGAGGAACTCGTAGCCTGCCTTGGCGAGGCTGTCCCCGACGACACTGCGGTCCTCGGGGGCACGCAACCCGACGCCGACATAAACGGTCGCCGTGTCGGTGTTGCCCATGCGGTAATTGAACTCGGTGACCGACCGACGCCCCAACGCCTCGCAAAGGGCAAGGAACGAGCCGGGCCGCTCGGGGATATGGACGGCAAAGACGGCCTCGCGCTTCTCGCCGAGTTGGGCGCGCTCGGAGATGTGGCGGAGGCGGTCGAAGTTGAGGTTCGCCCCCGTGGCGACGGCGGCGACCCGCCGACCCTGCCAACCGTTGTCGGCGACCCATTTCTTGAGCCCGGCGTAAGCCAGGGCCCCACTGGGCTCCAGGACGGCCCGTCGGTCTTCAAAGATGTCCATGACGGCGGCGCAAATGTCGTCGTTGCTGACCGTGACCGACTGGACGCCGCACGCGACGGCGGTCTCGAAGGGGAGGGCCCCCACTTGGCGGACGGCGACACCGTCGGCGAAGAGCCCGACCTGGTTGAGTTTCACCCGCTCACCGGCGAGCAGGGAACGGTGCATGGAATCGGAGTCCTCCGGCTCGACGGCCACGACGACCGTGTCCGGCGAGAGACGCCTCATGACTTGGGCGACGCCGGCGACGAGCCCGCCTCCGCCGACGGGGACGAACACGGCGTGAAGCGGCATGGGGGCTTGGGCGACGATCTCCTCACCCACGGTCGCTTGCCCGTCGATGACGAGGGGGTCGTCGTAGGGGTGCACGAAGGCCAGACCCTGCTCCCTTTCCAACTGGGTCGCGTGGGCATAGGCGTCGTCATAGCTGTCGCCATGCAGCACCAACTCGGCCCCTAGGCGCTCGATGGCGCGGACCTTGACCTGGGGCGTGGTCTCCGGCACGACGATCACGGCCCGGCAGCCGAGCCGCTTGGCCCCGAGGGCGACGCCTTGGGCGTGGTTTCCCGCGCTGGCCGCGACGACACCGCGTTCCAGACGCTCGGTGGGCAGGTGGGCCAGGAAGTTGTAGGCGCCCCGGAGCTTGAATGAGAAGACGGGCTGCTGGTCCTCACGCTTGAGCCAGACAAAGTTTCCGGTCGCCTGGGTCATGACGGAGCAGTAGTCAAGCGGGGTTTCTTGGGCCACCTCGTAAACGCGGGGCGCGACGGACTCGCGGACGAAATCGTGGAGACACCCGTTCCGTGCGTAGACGCGCTGCCGCAAGAACGGCCCCGCCTCCTCAAGGTGGTGGGTGACCATGACGACGGTGAGACCCAGGTTGGCGAATTCGGTGAACCACTGGAGGAAGTCGGCCCGGCCTTCGGGGTCGAGTCCGGAGGTCGGCTCGTCAAGGAGAAGCACCCGAGGGTCGGTCACGAGGGCCCGGGCGACCAGGGTCCGCTTGCGCTCCCCGGTCGAAAGGGTGCCGAACGTCCGTTGGGCCAGGTGGGAGACACCGGCGGCCGCCATGCCGCTTCGGGCGCCGTCGACCTGCTCTGCGGTCGGGTACTTGTGCCACAAGTGGCCCTGAGTGCCGAAGAAGCCGCTCAGGACGACTTCTTCGACGGTGCTCTCGGCGGCGTGCTCCCACTCGACGTCGCTCTCGACGAACGCGACCTTCTGGCGCCATTCTTCTTGGCTCCAGTCCGTGCGGCCGTCGACGACGACCCGGCCCCTGCCGGCGTAGGGGTGGACCTGGCCCGCGAGCAGACGGAGGAGCGTCGTTTTGCCGCTGCCGTTGGGGCCGGCGACCAGCGTGTGCTGGCCTTCGGCCACCTCAAAGCGGTCGACGGCAAGGATCGTCTTGCCGTCGCGGACCACGCGTGCCCCTTCGACGAGGAGCAACTGGCTCATTTGGCCTTGATGAACGGCATCATCGAGCGCAGCTCCTTGCCGACCTTTTCGATGGGGTGGGCCTGCTCCTTGGCCCGGATGGCGTCCATCTTTGGCCGTCCCGCCTCGTTCTCGGCGATCCATTCCTGGGTGAACTTGCCGCTTTGGATGTCGCCGAGGACCCGCTTCATTTCGGCCTTGGTCTCGTCGGTGACGATGCGAGGGCCGGAGACGTAGTCGCCCCACTCGGCGGTGTCGCTGATCGAGTAGCGCATGTAGTTCAGACCGCCCTCGTAGAGAAGGTCGACGATGAGCTTGGTCTCGTGCAGGCACTCGAAGTAAGCGGCCTCGGGTTGGTAACCCGCTTCCACGAGTGTCTCGAAGCCAGCCTTGATCAGCGCGGAGAGCCCACCGCAGAGGACGACCTGCTCGCCAAAGAGGTCGGTCTCGGTCTCTTCCTTGAAGGTCGTCTCCAGCACACCGGCCCGTGCGCCGCCGATACCCCACGCGTAGCTGAGGGCGGTCGCCTTGGCGGTGCCGGTGGCGTCCTGGTGGACGGCGACAAGACACGGCATGCCCGCGCCGCCGACATACTCCGCCCGCAACCGGTGGCCGGGCCCCTTGGGGGCGACCATGGCGACGTCGACGTCCGCGGGCGGCTCGATGAGCTTGAAGTGGATGTTGAGCCCGTGGGCGAAGAGAAGGGTCTGCCCGGGCCGCAAGTACGGGGCGACGCCTTCCTTGTAGATGTCGCGCATCGGCACGTCGGGAGTGCAGAACATCAGGACGTCGGCCCACTGGGTGGCTTCGGCGACGGTCAGCACTTGCAGGCCGTCTTCGGCGGCCTTGTCGCGGCTCTTGCTGCTGGCGTGAAGCGCGACCCGGACGTCGACTCCGCTGTCCTTGAGGTTCAGGGCATGGGCATGGCCCTGGCTGCCGTAGCCGATGATCGCGACTTTCTTGCCCAGGATGACTTTCGGGTCGACGTCTTTTTCGTAATAGAGTGTTGCCATGTTGTGTGGTGTGGTGTGTCAGTCGACCCGCATCGCCGCCGTCCCGGTGCGGACGACTTCACGCAGGCCATAGGGCTCCATGAGGGAGAGGAAATGCTCGATCTTGCGGGGCTCGTCGGTGAACTCCACGGTCAGGTCTTCTTTCGTGAGGTGGGCGACCCGCCCGCCCATGACGTGGACCACCTCGATGATCTCGCCCCGTTGCTGGGGCGTCGCGTCGACGCGGACCAGGGCGAGCTCGCGGCGGACCGAAGTCTCGACCTTGAGGTCTTGGATGTCCACGACGTCGAGGAGCTTGAGCAACTGCCCCATGACGACATGGAGGTCGTTGTCGTCGCCACTGACGACAAGGGTCATGCGCGAGTAGCCGGACTGTTCGCAGTCGCCCACGCTCAGGCTTTCAAGGCTGACGCCCTTGCGCCGGAAGACGGAGGTGAGACGGTTGAGCGTGCCCACCTGGTTTTCCAGAAGGGCGGTCACCACGTGCTGGCGGCGCATCAGGCCTTCACCTTCTCTTTGGTGGTCAAGGCCGGGTCCATGATCAGGCTGTCGTTTGACGCGCCTGCAGCGACCATCGGGAAGACGTTCTCTTCCATCTCGACCACGCACTCGACCAGGACGGGGCCTTCGATGGCCCGGGCTTGGCGGACGGCCTCGTCCATGTCCGCTTGCTTGGTCACGCGGACGAACCCGACGCCGTAGGCCTCGGCCAACTTGCCGAAGTCGGGGTTTGGCATATGGGCGTGGCTGTAGCGGTTGTCATAGAAGAGTTCCTGCCACTGCCGGATCATGCCGAGGAAGCCGTTGTTGATCAAGGCGATCTTCACCGGCAACTTGTGCTCTGCCGCGACGATCAACTCCTGTAGGGTCATCTGGAACCCACCGTCACCGACCACGCACCAGACCTCGGCGTCCGGCCTGGCGAACTGGGCGCCCATCGCCGCCGGCAAGCCGTAGCCCATCGTGCCGAGACCGCCGCTGCTGAGCCAGTTGAACGGCTCGTGGAACTTGTAGAACTGGGCCGCCCACATCTGGTGTTGGCCCACGTCTGTGCTGACGACGGCGTCGCCTTTGGTGACGCGGTTGAGGGAGTCCACGACGTGCCGGGCGAGGAACCGGCCGTCCTCAGGGACGATGAGCGGGTAAGCCTCGCGCCAGGCGCGGATCTCGGCCCACCATTCGGGGTGCTTGGCGGGCTTGACCGCCTTCGCGAACCGCGGAAGCGAGTCGGCCAAGTCCCCGAGGACCCGGCAGTAGGCGGGGATCGCCTTCCCGAACTCGGTGGGGTCGATGTCGAAGTGGATCTTGCGGGCGTTGGGGGCGAACCCGCTCATCTTGCCCGTCAGGCGGTCGTCGAACCGCATGCCGACGCCGATGACGAGGTCGGCGTGCTGGGTCGCGATGGTGCCGGCCGCTTCGCCGTGCATGCCCATCATGCCCAGGCTGCGCGGGTCGTCACGGTCGAACGAGCCGAGACCCAGGAGCGAGTTGATGACGGGGACGTCGGCCTTTTCCGCGACTTCGGCCAGGGCCTTGTGGGTCGCCGACCAGACGACACCGGCCCCCGCGATGATGACGGGGCGTTCAGCCGAGGCGAGGAGCTCGGCGGCCTCGTCGATCGCCTCCTGTTTCGCCGGGCCGGGCAGGAGGTAACCGCGGCGTTGGGTCACCTCGGGGAAATCGACGTCCGTCTTGCCCTGGAAGACGTCCTTGGGGATGTCGATCAGGACTGGGCCCTTGCGCCCGGTGTTGGCCAGATAGAAGGCCTCGGCCATGACGCGAGGCAGGTCGTCGACGTCGGTCACCAAGTAGTTGTGCTTGGTGATCGGGATCGTGATGCCCTGGATGTCGGTCTCTTGGAAGGCGTCGGTGCCGATCGCCCAGGTGCTGACCTGGCCGGTGAGCACGACCATGGGGACCGAGTCCATCATCGCCGTCGCGATGCCCGTGACCAAGTTGGTCGCGCCAGGGCCGCTGGTGCCCAGGCAGACCCCGACCTTGCCGGTCGCCCGGGCGTATCCGTCGGCCATGTGGGCCGCGCACTGCTCGTGCCGCACCAAGACATGCTTGACTTGCGGCCAATTCAACATTTCGTCGTAGAGGGGCAGGACGACGCCGCCTGGGTAGCCGAACATCACGTCGACCCCATGGCGCGCCAGCGCCTCCATCACCACCGTGGCTCCTGTTCGTGTCATGTGTTTGCTCCCGGCCCGGCTTTGGGCGGGTTGTCCGACGGCGGTGTCGGGTGTCGCGCTCTCCTATTTTTCCTTCTGACCTTAGGGGAGGACGGCGATGTCCCTACCCCCAAAGCAGAACGGCCCTCCCGGTTTCCCGGGAAGGCCGTCCTTGAAGATTTTCGTCTGTCAGCTTCCCGGGTCACGCTCTGGTAATAAGAACGAGGACGAGAAGGCTGAGGAGGGCCAGGACGTCGAGGCGCAAAACCGCACCACCAGCCAAGTCGGCGGCGGGCAGCGTCAGCGCGCGGACGTCGTGTCGCTCCATCAGGTTGCGAGGATTATACCCACATCCGAACCACGTGGACCTCATGTCCCATGCACACCCGGGATTCTCACCGGGTCGTGGGTGAGCCGGCCGTCGACTTTCCTCCATATGTGCAAGGGGTTGCGGTCATGCAACTCCTCGGGAAGGAGTTCGGCGGGCATGTCTTGGAAACAGACGGGGCGCACAAACCGCAGGACCGCGGCGGTGCCGACCGAGGTCGTCCTCGCGTTGCTGGAGGACGGGAACGGCCCGCCATGTTGCATCGCGGGGCAGACTTCCACGCCGGTCGGGAAGCCGTTGTGGACGACACGTCCGGCCTTGCGCACAAGGAGGGGAAGGAGCTCCCGGACCTCGTCCGTCACCGTCCCTGCTGTCTGCAGGGTCGCGGTGAGTTGTCCTTCCAGGTTCCGGGCGACCCGCTTCATCTGGTCAAAGGTGTCGCAAACGACGACCAATCCAGCCGGGCCGAACACCTCTTCGCCAAGGGTGTTGTCGCTGAGGAACGTCTCGGCCCGGGTGGTGAAGAGGCTCGGCGCCGCCTGCCCCGTCCCCTGGGTGCCGCTGAAGACGGTCTTGACGTCGGGATGGCCGGCCAGACGGTGGGTACCGGCCTGGTACGCGTCGGCGATACCGGCCGTCAGCATGGTCCCGGGAGCCACTGCGGCCAGGGCCGCGGCGGTTTCGACGACGAACCGCTCCAATTCTTCGCTGACGACGCCGACCACGACCCCGGGGTTTGTGCAGAACTGGCCGACCCCCTGCGCCAGTGAGGCGGCGTAGCCCTTGGCGACGTCCGGCATCCGCACCCCGAATCCCGGCACCAGAAAGACGGGGTTGACACTCCCCATCTCGGCGTAGACGGGGACGGGGTTGTCCCGGTCGGCGGCGAGGCGCATGAGCGCCCTTCCGACCGCCTGCGACCCCGTAAAGGCCACGGCCTGCGTCATCGGGTGGGTGACAAGGCGCTGGGCTGTCGTCACGTCGGTGTGGAGGAGAGAAAAGGTGCCCTCCGGCATGTCGGACTCTCGACAAGCCTCGATGACCGCCCGGCCCACCATCTCACTGGTGCCCGGGTGGGCAGGATGCGCCTTGAAGACGACCGGACACCCCGCCGCCAGGGCTGAGGCGGTGTCTCCGCCCGCCACGGAAAAGGCGAGGGGGAAATTACTCGCGCCGAAGACGACCACTGGTCCGAGGGGGACGAGAATACGGCGGAGGTCGGGCTTGGGCGCCGGCTTCCGGTCGGGCTGGGCAAGGTCGATGACGGCCTCCGGCCACGACCCTTCGCGGAGCAAGTTGGCGAACAAGCGGAGTTGGCCGGTCGTCCGGGCGCGCTCGCCCACAAGTCGCGCGGTAGGCAGCGCCGTCTCCTCGGCGCAGCGTCCGATGAGTCCGTCGCCCAAGGCGTCGATCGCGTCCGCGACCCTGTCCAGGAACGCGGCCCGGTCGGCCTGGCTTACCCGGCCGTAGGTCTCGGCGGCCCGGTCAGCCAGGGTCAAGGCGCGCTCGACCTCACTGGTCACCGCAAGAGAGAACGCTGGGTCAAGGTGGGAGCCGCTGGCCGGGTTGAACCCGCGTAGCGTCCGCTCCCCCTCGGATGACTCCGCGAACCCGACTAATTGGTTACCCGTCAACACCATCCGCTCCTTCATGAAAACCGCGCCGGCAAGGCCGGATGCAGGTCGAGCGACGTCGAGCGACCTTGCAACATCTGGGACACCACCAAACCTGTGGCCGGCCCCAGACTCATCCCCATCATGGCATGGCCGGTGGCCAAGACGAGGTTCTTCCACCCTGGCACTGGGCCGATCACGGGCACGCCGTCGGGCGAACAGGGCCGCAGACCCTGCCAAACGCCATCGTCCCGGAACTCGACCCCGCGGTACGCCGGGTAGAAGCGTCGGGCCCCTTCTCGAATGCCGCGGACCCGCGCCCAGTTGGTCGACGACAACGACCCGCCGATCTCCATGGTCCCCGAGAACCGGGTCCCGTCGCCGAGGGGCGCCACGGCCACCCGGGCGCCGACGAGGATTGACGGCACCCTCGGCCGGACGGGAGGGTCGTCGACGACAAAGCTGTATCCCTTGCCGCTGACCAAGGGGGTGTGGTGCCCCGCCAATCGGGCGACCGCACCGGACCAGACGCCTGCCGCTATGACGAACGAGTCGGCTTCGTGGCGTCCGGTCTCGGTCACGCAGGCCAGGACGCGGTCGGAGGCAAGCTCGAAGTCCACGACCTCTTGACCGTACAGTAGCTTCGCTCCTGCGCCGGTCAAGTGGCGGTGGAGTGACCACAGGGTCGAGACGGGGTCGACGTGGGCGTCCCCACGGTAGTGGTATCCCCCGGCGACGTCGGGCAGGGCCTCGGGTTCGAGGGCATGGACTCCCTCGCGGTCGAGCGTCTCGACTTCCTGGCCCAGCCGCCGGGCCAGGTCGGCGGTGGCCCGGTCATGGCCCATCGACGCTTGGTCAAGGTGCAGTTCAAGGAGGCCCGTCCTCTCGAAGCGCAGCCCGCCGACCCGGCCCTCGAGGTCGGCATACAACTCGCGGCTGAGGGCGTTGAAGGCGTTCAAGAACGGCGCGGCCCGCTCGACATGGCTCCTCGTGCACGACCGGACGAACTGCGCCGTCCACGAGACGAGTTCCCAACTGAACTGCAAATGGATCCCAAACGGGCTCGACCGGTCGAGGAGCATCCGCAGGCCCAGTTGGACCATCCCTGGTGCGGCCAGGGGCACGATGTGACTGGGCACGACCATGCCGGCGTTGCCCCAGGAGCACGGCTTTCCGTCCTCCGGCCCGCTCTCCAATACGGTCACGTCAAGGCCGGCGTCCAGGCAGTAGAGCGCGGTGCACAGCCCGATGATCCCGCCGCCGATGACGACGACACGCGCCACGTCAGGGGATCCCCCATTTGAACGGGTCTTCTTCGTCAATGACGACGACCCCCTCGCCTACGACGTGGGCCCGGCCGGTGATCGCGGGCACGACCCGCCCGTCGACGACCCGGTATCGGGCCTCGAACACGCTCCCGACAATGCTCTCTTGCCGCCAGACTTGGCCAGGGGCCAATTTGCCCGAGGCCGCCAAGCAGGCGACCTTGGCGCTGGTGCCGGTGCCACAGGGGCTCCGGTCGTACTCCATGCCGGGGCAGAGGACGAAATTGCGGCTGTCGGCGACCTCGCTCGGGCCAAAAACTTCGACGTGGTCGATCTGGGCGCCGTCGTCTCCCGTCACGCCTTGGTCGTCCAGGGCGCGGCGGACGTCGCCACAAAAGGCTTGCAACGCGGCGATGTTGGCCCTCTCGACGGGGACAGGAGAGTCACCGACAAGGAAGAACCAGTTTCCTCCGTAGGCGATGTCGCCGGTCACGATGCCGTGGCCGGGCACATCGATTTCGACTCCCGTGCGGGCGCACCAGCAGTGGACGTTGTCGAAGCAGACTTGACCGTCGGGGAGCAGCCATGCGGCCACCGGCCCGGCCGGGGTCAGGAGGTCGATCCGCCCGACGTCGACCCGGCCAAGGTGCCGGAGCGTCTCGACGATGCCGATGGTCCCGTGGCCGCACATCCCCAAGTAGCTGGCGTTGTTGAAAAAGACGACCCGCCACGCCTCCGACCCTTGGGTCGGGGGCCACAGGTAGGCCCCGACGACGACGTCGGAGCAGCGGGGTTCACCGACGACGCTCCGCCGGACATTGTCATGTTCCGCCGCCAACCACGCCCTCGCCGCCACCATGTCCGATCCTTTCAGCGAAGGCTGGCCGCCGACCACGGCACGTGTCGGCTCGCCGCCGGTGTGACTGTCGACGATACGGATCGGAACGGGCATGGTCAGGCCTCAGAGGGTAGGACGCTTGGCGACGCCTTCGCGGACCACACGCAACGTCTCCTCGCGTTCGGCGCCGGTCAGGTTCAGTCGCGGTGGACGCACCGTCTCCTTGCCGAGACCGACTTCCTGCAGGCACAGCTTGATCTTCTGGACGAACTTCGGGCCGATGTCCAGGTGCAGGAGCGGCGTGAACCATCGGTACAGCTGGACCGCTTCGTCCCATCGGCCCGCCATGGCGAGGTCCCACAGCCGCTGGTTCTCCTTGGGGAAGGCGAGCCCGACCCCGGCGATCCAGCCCTTGGCCCCGAGCAGGGCGCACTCAAGGATCAGGTCGTCGACGCCGCCCATGATGACGTACCGGTCGCCGAGCCGGTTGACGAGGTCGGTGACGCGGCGCGGGTCGCCGCTGCTCTCTTTGGTCGCCTGGAACTTCGGGTCGTCGGCCAACTCTTCCAGCATCGCCGGGGTCACATCGATCTTGTAGGCGATGGGGTTGTTGTAGACGATGATCGGCAGGTCGGTGGCCTTGGCCACGGTACGGTAATGGGCGACCACTTCGCGGTCGTCGGCCGGATACACCATCGCGGGAAGCACCATCAAACCGGTGCAGCCGGCCCGGGCGGCCTCTTCGGCATGGCGGACCGCCTGCGACGTGCTGAACTCGCTGACCCCGCTGACCACGGGGACCTTGCCGCCGCAGACTTCGACGGCCGCCCTCAGGACGGCGACCTTCTCGTCGGGCTCGAGCATGTTGTTCTCCCCCAGGGAGCCCAGCATGACGACGCCCTGCACGCCCGCGTCGACAAGGACCTCCAGATGCCGCTTCGTCGCGTCAAGGTCAAGGGAGAGGTCGTCGTGGAACTGGGTGGTGACGGCGGGGTAGACGCCGTGGAAGAGCGGGCTCATCGCATTAGTCCTCGTCCTCGACCGGTTCGACGCGCCATTGCAGGACGCCGGCCGCGTAGCCTTTCTTCATCTGCACGACCAGGCGGAGTCCCGTGGTGCTCACCGGGAGGAAGTGCACAGTATTCCATGAATCCTTTGATGTTAAATAGTTTTGGGTCGTTTTGACGGGTACCCATCGGCCGTCTTGCTGGGCCTCGACATGCCACGACTCCGGCAACCGGCAGACGCCGGCGCCCGTGTCGTCAAACCAATAGACCTGGCAACCCTTGACGGCCTGCGGCTTGTCCCAGGTGTAGCTGACCCACTCCCGGGTGCCCTCGTGGTTCCACCAGTGCGCGGTCAGGGCGCCCTTGTCCGCGCTTGACTTGGGCTCGCGGCCGTCACGGACACCCTCGGGCTGGCAGTTCCAGTTGACAAACGACATCGCGACCGTGGCGGCGCGCTCGGGCCCACCGACGACGGGCGGCGCAGGCTGGGTGGGGACCCAGACTTCCATTTCACCGGCAGAGCGGTGGTCCCACGCGTAGTAGGGGACAGCGCGGACCTTGACCGGGGTGGGTCGGGCAAAGTCGGCGTAGAGGCCACCCGGCCACGTCTCACCCCGCCGCACCACGCCCTGGGTGGTCAGGGCGACGACGCCGCCCACCAAGCTGTCGTCCCACGTGGACTCGAACTTGGCCCCGGCCGGAACGGCGACCCCGTCCAAGCCCTCTTTGTTGTCGGCCTTCTCCAGGCAGTAGACGAGCGGGCCCCGGGCGATCGCGAGGCGTCCGGTGTTCTGCTTGACCCGGGGGTCGGCCTCGATCTGACGGGCCGCCATGTGCAGGTCGAGCGAGACCGAGTCACCGGCATTGAGCCGTCGCTGGACTTTGACGTAACCGTCTTTTCCTGGCATGACCTTCTTGCCGTCCACGGTCGGGGCCGACGACCATGCCGGGATGCGGAGCCACACCTCCTTGTCCGTGGGTTTGTCTGCGGTCACGACCACCTTGCCGTCCCAGGGGTAGTTGGTCACGACCCGGAAGGCGACGTCGTCGGAGCCGACCTTGGCCTTGACCGACCCCGCCACGTACAGGTTGACGACGAAGGCCTGGGGGGTCGTCGCGTAGGCGTAGCCCCCTATGCTGGCGACCATACGCGAGGCGTTAGGCGGGCAGCAGGCGCAGCTGAACCATTCGGTGCGGTGGTGCCCCCCTTTGCTGGCCAGGGGGTTCACGTAAAAGAACTTGGTGCCGTCCCACGAGTAGCCCGCGAGCATCCCGTTGTAGAGCGACGACTCCATGTTGTCAAGGTAGTGGGAGTCGCCGTAGAGCAGACCCATCCGGAACGACCACAGGGCCATGGCGACGCTGGCGCACGTTTCCTGGTAGGCGGTCTCGTTGGGCAGGTCGAAGTCTTCGGTGAAGCCTTCGTTGCTGGCGCTCGGTCCGATACCGCCGGTGACGTACTGCCGCCTCCGGGTGGTGTTGCGCCAGACGCGGCGGAGGGCGGCCTCGATCTCGGGCTCGCGGGAACGGGCGACGATGTCGGTCGCCCCGGCCAGGAGGTACCCGCAGCGCACCGCGTGGCCCTCCATGACCTCAAGGTCCTTGATCGGCACCCGGTCTTGCCAATACGTGCCGTCATAGTCCTTCGCCGGTGTCTTGTGCTCAGTGGCGAAGAAATGGCTCCCGCGGGTCTCGATGAAGAACTTGGCGAGGTCAAAGTACTTGCGCTGGCCGGTGGCGTCGGCCAGCTTCACCAGGCCGAGTTCGATCTCCGGGTGCCCGGGGTATCCCGCCCGCTTTCCGGGGCCGAAGGTGGCGTCGATATGGTCGGCCAGCTTGACGGCGACGTCAAGGAAGGTGCGCTTGCCCGTGGCCCGGAAGTGGGCGACCGCCGCCTCAAAGAGGTGGCCCGCGCAGTACAGTTCGTGGTTGTCCCTCAGGTTAGTGAAGGTGCGGTCGGGTTCGTTGACCTCGTAGTGGGTGTCCAGGTAACCGTCGGGCCGCTGGGCGCGGCGGATCACGTCGATCCACTTGTCGAGTTCGGCCTCAAGCGCGGGGTCGGCGGTGACGGTGAGCGAATAGGCGACCGCCTCCAGCGACTTGTAGACGTCTGAGTCCATGTAGACCGGGCCGCTGTAACCGGTACGGCTGCCTTCGGCGGCGAGTTCGAAGTTCTTGAAGTTGCCGGCCTTTCTCAGCATGTCCAGGCTGTGGCGCAAGGTGACTTGGCGGTTGGTTTTCTGGCGAGGCGCCCAAAAGGTGTCGGTGATCTTGACCTGGTTGAAGGGAACCGGGGTCATGTTCACGTGGGGGGGAGTCGAGGCAATGACGGCGCCAAGGCCCATGGCTAAGACCATCCCTGCACCTTACCGCGGGAGGCCGGGGACCGGCTATCATGCCATGCCCCGATGACCTTTGAGCCCACTCCTTTCGGCACGTTGCCCGACGGCCGTCCTGCGACTCTGTATACCCTCGACAATGGTCGGGGCCTGAGAGCGTCGCTGACCGACTACGGCGCCACCCTGGTCGATCTTCAGACCCCCGACCGCGACGGGAAGTGGGGGAGCGTCGTCCTCGGCTACCCCGATTTGGCGGGGTACATCGACGGGAAGTGGTACCTGGGGGCGGTATGCGGGCGGTTTGCGAACCGGATCGCGGGCGGCGCGTTCACCCTCGACGGGCGACGGCACCAACTCAGCGTCAACGAGGGCGCCAACCATCTTCACGGCGGTGCCCAGGGGATTGACCGGTCGTTGTGGCGGGCCCGGCATGTCCGTCGCGACCGGGTTGTCTTCGAACTGACGAGCCCCGACGGCGACCAAGGGTATCCGGGCAACCTGCGGGTCCGCGTCACCTACACCCTGACCCCGAGCAACGCGCTACGGCTGGAGTATTGGGCCGCGACCGACAAGGCGACGCCGGTGAACCTGACCCACCACGCTTATTTTAATCTCGCTGGTGCCGGTCCGGTCGGGGAGCACCGCCTGGCCGTGCGGGCCTCACGCTACCTCCGCACCGGTGAAGGCAGCATTCCCACCGGAGAGACTCTGCCCACCCGGGGCACCCCCTTTGACCTGGGGCACGGCACGACCTTGCGGGAACGCATGGCGTCCGACCATCCGGAGGTCAGGGCGGTGGGGGGAATTGACCACTGCTATGTCTTGGACTTGCGTCGCTTTGGCCTCGCCGCGGTTCTTGACGACCCGGCGAGCGGCCGGGTCATGAGGGTCTTCACCGACCTGCCCGGGCTCCAGGTCTACACGGGCAACTTTCTGGACGGGAAGCTCTTTCCCCGTCACGGAGCGGTCTGCCTGGAGACCCAGCGGTTCCCCGACTCGCCAAACCATGCGCACTTTCCCGACACGGTGTTGAGGCCGGGCCAGAAGTTCCGCAGTGTCACCGAGTATCGGTTCAGCCTGGGGGCGGGACGATGACCGGCGGCCGGGTCGGTGTCGACGAGAGTGGCAAAGGCGACTACTTCGGGCCCCTCGTCATCGCGGCCTGTTACGTGGACCCGTCCCTCGACGCGGAACTGGAGGGGGTGAAGGACAGCAAGAAGCTGACCGACGAGGCGGCCTTGAGGCTGGACCCCGTGATCCGTCGGGTGTGCCCGTTCGCCGTCGTGCGCGTCGACCCGCCGAAGTACAACGAACTGTATGCCAAGATCGCGAACCTGAACAAGTTCCTGGCGTGGGGGCACGCCCAGGCGATCGAGAACGTCCTCGCCAAGGTGGACTGTGACCTCGTCATCAGCGACCAGTTTGCGAACCCGGCCGGCCTCCAGCGGGCGTTGAAAACGAAGGAGAAGGCGCAGCATGTCCGGCTCATCAGCCGGGTGCGGGCGGAAAGCGACCTCGCCGTCGCGGCGGCCAGCGTTTTGGCCCGCGCCGAGTTCTTGCGCCGCCTCCGGTCCTTGGGCGACGAAGTGGGGATGGCCCTGCCCAAAGGAGCGGGCACCCAGGTCGACGACGCGGCGCGGCGGCTGGTGCGGGAGCAGGGCCGCGAGGTCTTGCCGACCGTGGCCAAGATGCACTTCAAGACGACCCAGAAGGTCTTGGGCGGCCAGGCTCCCCCGCTATAATCACGGCCATGGCGACCGTGCTCCTGGACAGCGAGGCGATGAAGCGCACGCTCGGGCGCATGGTGCACCAGATCCTCGACCACAACGGCGGCGCCGAAGACCTCGTCGTCGTCGGCGTCTTGCGCCGTGGTTACCCGGTGGCCAAGCGCCTTGCGTTCATGCTCACCCAAGCCGAGGGGTTCACCGTGCCCTGCGGCAAGCTCGACGCCCGTCGGAGCCGGGACGACCGCCCCACGCCCGACGAGGATCTGACCGAGATACCCTTTGAGGTCACCGGCAAGCACGTCGTCCTCGTGGACGAAGTCATCTACACCGGCCGCACCGTCAGGGCGGCGATGGACGAATTAATGAAGCACGGGCGGCCCAAGACCGTGCAGCTCGCCGTCTTGGTCGACCGGGGCCATCGCGAGTTGCCGGTCCAACCCGACTACGTGGGCCGAGAAGTGCAGACGGAGCGTGACGACCACATTGTCGTCAAGGTCAAAGAGATCGAGGGCGAGGACGCGGTCGAATTGGTCGCGGGGGTGAGGCCGTGAGCCGGAGCCTTCTCGCCGTCCGTCACCTTGAGGCACCGGTCCTGAAGTCCCTGGTCGACCGGGCCGCCGAACTCAAGGCCAGGGTCGCCAAGGACGGCCCGGCCAAGCCCGCCCGGCCCCATGTCATCGGCCTCCTCTTTTTTGAGAACTCGACCCGGACGCGGGTGAGCTTCGAGCAGGCTGCGTTCTATCTGGGGCACAAGTGCGTGAACTTCAACTCGTCGGGGAGTTCGCTCAGCAAGGGCGAGACGTTGAAAGACACGATCCTGACCCTGAAGCACGAGGGGCTGGAGGCGATGGTCATCCGCCATAACGCCAGTGGGGCATGCGCTTTGGCGGCCAAACACTTTGATGGCCCGGTCGTCAACGCGGGCGACGGCCAGCACGAGCACCCCACCCAGGCCCTCGGTGACGCCCTGACACTGCTGGAGCGGAAAGGGACGCTCACCGGACTGAAGGTCGCGATCGTCGGAGACGTGATGCACAGCCGGGTCGCCCGGTCGAACGCCTGGTTGCTGAGCAAGCTCGGCAACGAGGTGCGGTTTGTGGGGCCGAGGACGCTCATCCCCAGCCACACCTCGATGTTGCCCGGGCAAGTGTTCTACGATCTGCGCGCCGGGATCGCGGACGCGGACGTGGTCATGTGCCTGCGGCTACAGAAGGAGCGCATGGCCGACGGCATGATCTCCTCGGTCTCGGAGTTCGTCCGGCTCTACCAAGTCAACCGGTCGAGTGTCCGGGCCGCCAAGCCCGACGCCATCGTGATGCACCCTGGCCCGCTGAACCGGGGAATCGAGTTGGACGACCATGTCGCCGACGGCGCCCAGAGTGGCGTCACCCAGCAGGTCACGAACGGGGTCTACGTCCGGATGGCCGCGCTGGAATGGGTGTTCGGGGAGGAAACGAAGTGAGGACCCTGTTCAAGAACGGCCGTATCCTTGACCCAAGCCAGGACCTGGACGTCGTCGGCAGCGTCATCGTCGAAGACAGCCAGATCGCGGAGGTCGGCCCAGACATTGACGAGGGCGGTGTCGACGAGGTCTACGACTGCACCGGCTTTTGGATCACCCCCGGACTGGTGGACATGCACACCCACCTCCGTGAACCGGGCCACGAACGCCGGGAGACGATCAAAAGCGGTACCCAGGCCGCCGCGGCAGGCGGTTTCACGACGATCTGCTGCATGCCGAACACCTCGCCGGCCCTCGACAACGCGGCCCTGGTCGACTTCATCCTGGACAAGGCCGCCGCCCCCGAAGCCGGCGGGGTCTTCGTCGCGCCGGTCGGTGCACTGACGGTGGGCAACGAGGGTGCGGTGATCGCCGACCTCGCCGCCCTCAAGAAGGCGGGGATCGTCGCAGCGAGCGACGAGGACGCCCCGGTCCAGGACTCGCGGGTCATGTTGCGGGCGATGGAGTTCGCCCTGCAACTCGACCTACCTCTGATGTTGCATTGCGACGACCGCGCCCTAAGCCGGGGCGGCAGCATGAACGACGGGGCCACCAGCGCCATGCTGGGCCTGCGCGGCGTCCCCCGCAGCGCCGAGGTGACCATGATCATGCGGAACTGCGAGCTGGCCCTGAACACGGGTTGCCGGATCCATATCATGAGGGTCAGCACGTGGGGCGGTGTCGAGGCGATCCGTCAGTTCAAGTATCTGGGCGCGCCGGTGACATGCGAGATCGCCCCCCACCACTTCGTCTTTACCGACGAGGCGGTCGGCGAGTTCGACCCCAATTTCAAGACGACGCCGCCCCTGCGCACCCAGGTCGACATCGACATCCTGCTCCAAGCGCTCAACGACGGCACGATCGACTGCATCGCCAGCGACCATTCGCCGTACGCGCCGTTCGAAGTGGAGGTGCCGTTTGAAGAAGCCCCGTTCGGTTTGGTCGGCTTGGAATCGACCGTCGCCGCCAGCCTGACCTATCTCACCCAGCGTGGTGTCCTCAGTCCGCTGGAGACCGTCCGCAAGCTGAGCACGGCGCCCGCCGAGGTGTTGCGGCTGGACGCCGGCACCCTGCGACCCGGGCGCACCCCGGTCGCCCAGATCACCGTGGTCGACCCGAACAAGGAGTGGACATTTGACGTCAACCGGACGTTCAGCCGAGGGAAGAACTCGCCGTTCCATGGAACGACCTTCCAAGGAAAAGCGGTTGTGACCTATTGCGGTAATGAGATCTATCGCGACCCCGGGTTCAGCGACGAGAGGTACCGGCTTGCCTTGGCATAGGTCGGCCGCCGTTGCCGCCCTTTCTCTCCTTTTGGTCGGATGCCGGGTCGTGCAGATGCCCGACCCCAACGACCCCGTGTCGGTCGCCCAGAACCCCGAGATCGCCCTGCAAAACATCCGCGAGGCCTACCGCATCATGGCCAACCGGGTGTTCAAGGGCCAGATGACCGTCCAAGAGCGCGACGCGAAGATCAAGGAGCTGGTCGACTCGTACGTGGGCGTGATCGACGTGGACAAGGTGCCGTCGAAGCAAGCATGGCAGTACGCCGACCTGATGCGCCAGGCGGGTCGGTGGGAGGACGCTTACCGCCTCCTGCTCGTCGCGGTGAAAGTGGCTGCAGACGACGACCGGCGGGTGAACGACACCCTCCAACTGGCCCGGGTGGCGGCCCATCTCGGCAAGGTCGACGAGGCGATCAAGGACTGCCGCTCGGTGTTCGGTGTCGCCGACAACCAGAAGGCGCCGATCATGATGTCGGTGCTCTACGAGGTAGTCCCGGAAGGCCTGGGCAAAGGCAAGGACCTGGAACTGGGCAAACTCCTGGAAGACGCGATCGCGGAGCACGAACAGACCATTGTCGACCCGACGACGGAGGCGGGGAAGGAGTTCTTGGCGAGCCGCCCCCACCACGTCAAGGCGGCGTGGGCCAAAGTCGTGCAGATCTATGTCGGGGCCGACCGCAAGGACCTGGCCCGCGAGGCCCTGGCCCGCATGGAAAAGGCGGCCGGCAGCCGGGCCAAAGTCTAACCGGACGAACCCGCCAAGTGGTATCCTGGCCAGCCCGACGAGGAGCGACTACCCCGCATGAGAGTCCGTAACAAAGAACTGAGGAACCGCCGCCGACGCAAAGAGAAGCGGGTCAAGGACCTGATCAAGGAAGCGATCGCCGAGACGAAGTCTGGCGGCAAGGCCAAAGTGGCCAAGCCCGCCGCCAAGAAGGCCGAGGCCGCAGAGAAGCCCAAGCGGGCGGCCAAGCCGAAAAAAGACGCGGCCGAGTGACCTGTTCCTCGGCACGCCGGGCGCATCGCAATCGTTAGTTTCGAACAGGACGGCTAAAATGCCGTCACTTCCCCCATGGCCCAGGCGCTGGAGAGGCTGGATGTCGAACCGGACGGGAATGACCCGTATATCCGGCTGGCCCGCTACGTCCAGGAATCGCCCGGGCGTATCCACGAGCCCGCCGCCGAACTAGCCGCCCGGTTCGGCCTGCCCGAGGCCTTCGTCCGTGACGTCCAGGAGTCGCTGGAGGATCAGGGTGAAGCCCATGACACCCTCGGGGCGGTCGTCCATGTGGCCCGTAAGTTCAGCCTGGGAATACGGGGTCTGGCCACGGAACTAGGCAGCGCCGTCGCCAAGGTTTGGTGCCGGCTGACCGCGTTGCCCCTGCGCTTCGTCTTGGTCAGCGGTCTGGCCTTTCTCGCCGTCTACTTCGCCAGCGCGCCGTTCTTCGTCTTGCGGACAATGGCCCTGGACGGGGCGGTCGGTTTGCTGTTCGTCGTCGTGTTTGCCAGCCACCTGGCATGCTTTGCGCGCCACGCGACGATCCGTGTCCCGCTGGTCGCCTCCGCCGCGCTGGCCCCCGGACTCGTGGCCTTTGGGCTGACCCTTCCCTTGGCCCCCCGGGCCGAGCGCCTGCCGATCCAGCACATCGCCTTTCTCGCCCTCGGCCTGACCGCGTTCTACGCCGCCGTCGGTGTAGGTGCGGCGGTCGTGGGTGGGCTCGTCAAGATGCGCCTCGCCCATCGGCGCGAGTCGCAGTTCTCCCGCCAGGAGCAACTGGACCGGTTGTTCGACTTGGAGCGAAGGTTCCACGAGATCGTGAAGGTGCCCGGCGCCTTGGCCCGGTCGCTCGGCTGGGCCCAGACGGTCAGGCGTTGGGCGGGCTTCCCCCTCGCCGCCTTTCTCGCCGGCGCGGCGTTCGGTGTCTTGCGGGTGTTGCTCGTCGGCGGCGCCCAGACCCTCCATCTGCAGCGGTACACGCTGATGATCCTCCTCCAGATGTTGCTCGTGCCCCTGGGGGTCGCCGTGTTTGCGACGGTCGGCTACTTGGCCGGCGGCGTCCGCAAGGGGATCGCCGCCCTGCTGGTGGCCTTCGGCGGTTACGCCCTCAGCCTGGCCGTTCCGGTCGGGGAGTTTGGCCCCGAGCACCTCTTCGCCTACTTTCGCAGTGGAAGCGCCCTCAACTTCACCGCCGGGCTCATCGTGCTGGGCGTCTTGACGGGCCTTGCCTCACGGGTCGAGAACCAGACGATGCGGGCGGTACGACTCGACCAAAGCGACCCGGTGGCCCTCTACGCCGAAGTGCTCCGCCTGCAAAGGAAACTGCGGCCGGCGTCGCTGGCCACCTGTGTGCTCGTCGTCGACGTCGCCGGTTCTACGTCGATGAAGATGGAGGCGGACCCGCTCAAGATCGAGTACAGCTTTCGGGCGTACCAAGACCTCGTCAGCCAGATCGCGACCGAGAACGGTGGGACAGTCGTCTCCCGGGCGGGGGACGGAGCGGTCGTCTCGTTCCCCGAGAGCGCATTGGCCGTCCACGCGGCCCGGGTGATCCAGTCGGCGATGCCAGAGTTCAACCAGACCAAAAACCTCCTGGACCGCCGGTTCCGCCTGCGCATCGGGCTTCACTCGGGCAAGACGACGGCCGAACTGGAGGAAGTGCCTTTCAACGAGCTGATCGACATCGCCGCCCATGTGGAGCGGGTGTCACCGGTCGGTGGCGTCGCCCTGACCGAGGCGGTCGCCAAGCAGGTGCCGCAGGAACCGACCGCGGCCCTCCAAGACACGGTCGACGGCCATGGCGTGAGGATCGTCCTCAACCCGACTCTGGAGGACCGGCGCTGAGAGTCCAAGACTGGGGCCGCATGGCTTACCGCCCGGCATGGGACCGCCAGTTGGAGGTCCATGCCGAGGTGCTCGCGGGCGGCGACGATACGCTGGTCCTCGTCGAGCACGAACCCGTCGTCACCCTCGGGGCGAACTACCATCCGGCAAACCTCCGGCTCGCCGAGACGGAGTACGCCAAGAAGGGGATCGAGGTCGTGCAGAACGACCGTGGCGGCGACGTGACGTACCACGGCCCCGGCCAGCTTGTCGCCTATCCCGTGTTCGACCTGAGGCGCCATGGCCAAGACCTGCACCGGTGGATGCGCGAGCTGGAGGAGACGATGTTGCTGGTCTGCGCCTCGCACGGCCTGTCCGGGCGACGGTTCGCCCCCCACACCGGGGCATGGGTCGGCGACAAGAAGATCGCCGCGATCGGCGTGAAGGTGCGGAAGTGGGTCAGCTTCCACGGGGTCGCCCTGAATTGCGAGCCACAGCCGAACTTTGCGACGATCGTGCCGTGCGGTATCCCGGGCTACGGGGTGACGTCGCTCACCGAAGAAGTCGGGCGGCTGGTCGGGGTCGAGGAAACGAAGCCCCGGGTCGTCATGGCGTTCGAGCAAGTGTTCGCCGAGGCGAGGAAGGCCGCCGCCCCCTGACTCTGGACGAGCCCGGAGACGGCGGGGCCGAGGTCTACTTGATGACCGGCAGACGGTTGAACGACTCGCCGAGGATCACCTTGCTGTCGTTGCCCATCCAGTCTTCGAGGGCCGAGGCGTACACCGAGCGGAAGTCAACCTGCCAGCGCAGGTCGCCGTCTTGGAGGGCGGCAAAGTCGGGGCTGGCCCCGTAGAGTCCGCCTTTGACCCGGGATCCGATCAGGAACATCGGGGCGGCTTGTCCGTGGTCGGTGCCGCCGCTGCCGTTCTCGTAGGTGCGTCGGCCAAACTCACTGAAGACGAGGACCATGACCTTGTCGGCGCGGCCCGCTGCCTCGACCTCCTGTTGGAAGGCGGTCACGCCGTCGCTCAGGCTCTTAAGGAGCTTTTCGTGTTGCTCGGCCTGCTTGGCGTGGGTGTCGAACCCGCCGGCGCTGAAGTACACCACGCGGGTCTGGGGCGAGGCGCAGACGAGTTGGGCGATCTGCTTGAACCCCCGGCCGAAGACGTCGTTGTTGTAGGTCTGCTTGGGCGTGAAACCGCCGAGCTTCGCCTTGAGCGCGGACATCGCGTCGAGGGCGGAGGTGTTGGCTTGCTGGATGATGCGGGTCGCGCTGCCTTCGGCGGCGTCCATACCCTGGATTTGGCGGAGCATCTTCTCCATGTCCGCGTCCCCGACCATCTGCTGGACGTCGGTCAGACCGGCGAAGCAGGGGATCGAGGCATGGGTGCCGACGAGGGCGCGGGGTTTCTCGGTCGACAGGCCGACCGCGGCGAGCGGGTCCACCTTGCCATGGTCCATGCGGTCGTCCATGTAGCGGCCGATCCAGCCCGACTTCAGCTTGCCGTCGGGGCTGGCCGACTGCCAGATGTCCATGCTCTTGAAGTGGCTTCGGTTCGGGTTCGGGTAGCCGACGCCCTGGATGACGGCCACCTTGCCCTGCTTGAACAGGCCGTGGAGGCCGCTCATGGCAGGGTGGAACCCGAGGCCGGAGCCCAAGTCAAGCACCTTGTCCTTGGGAATGCCGATCGTCTTGCGGGCCTCGTAGTACTTTTCGAGGTTGTAGGGGACGACGGTGTTTAGGCCGTCGTTCCCGCCGCTGAGCTGGATGACGACGAGCACGGTGTCTGGGTCGGCCTTCTCGCCTTTCGCCGCGCGGACGACATCGGCCTTGGCCACGGCGGACAGCCAGGGCGGGGCCATCAGTCCGACAGCCAGCACACCGGAAGTCCGCAAGACGTCACGTCGGGAGAAATCTGTGCTCATAGTCGTTATCCTACTGTAGTGTATGGTCGGAATGACGGCGGGGTCCATGGTAAGTTCAGTGATTCGTGACCAGTCACCGTTTGACCCGGTGAAAGAAAACCGTCGTTCGATCGGGGTCGCGGCCGGACTGGCCTTGCTCACCCTGGCCACGTTCGCCTCCGCCGCCGGCCGTGGCCCGGAGAGCGCGATCAAGAAATTCCACGAAGCGGTGAAGGAGAACGACGTCGCCGCCTTGGCCCAGGTGACGCTCCAACCACCGGACGACCCGGACGTCCAACGGCTGGCCGGAGTGGTCAGGCAACTCCTGTCGATCGAGCCGCATGTCGAACTGGGCAAAGTCCAGTCCATCCGCACCGACGCCGTGGTGGACGTGACGTACAACCGCGGCCGGTTTGGGAGGCAGACCGTCCGGTTTGTCCTTAGCCAAAAGAAGCAGGTCTGGCAGGTCGACGCCCGCGAAACCCTAGACCTGTATCGGCGCCCCTTCGGCCTTTGAATCTCGGGTTTAATTGAAGCTTATGAAGAGGTCGGGCCGCGCCAGCATCGTCGTCGTCGGGGGCGTCGTCGGAATCCTCGTCATCCTATTTTTCGCGTTGACGTCCGGGGAGGCGCCGAACACGGTCGCGAACCGGTTTATGTCGGCATTGGCCAAAGGGGACGCCAAGACCCTTGCCGAGGCGAGCATGATCGGGGACATGTCCACCGCTGACATGCAGAAGGCCTGGGAGAGCACCTTGGCCGCCTCCAAGCACTACACGTTCATTTACCGGGTCATCTTGGTCGAGCAACCTAGCCCCGAACAGGCCAACGTCAAGGTGGGCGTCGAACGGAACTTCCGCCCGGGGGGCGCGAGCTACGAGGAGAACTACCAACTTCCCATGCGGAAGAAGGACGGCAAGTGGCTAGTAGAAGTCCCGAGCATCCCGCGCGACATGTACCCTTGGCTACCTCGGTGAAGCCTGAGTTGAGCGACCGCTAGGACTTGCGGACGCGCCATCCCGGAGGCCGTCCGTGGCCCGCCGGTATCCTCGGCGGCGTCCATGACCCCAGAGAACATCCGGAACATCGGGATCATCGCCCACGTCGACCACGGTAAGACGACCTTGGTCGACGCGATCTTTCGCCAGGCGGGGTTGTTCCGGGACAACGAGGCCGTCCGCGACCGGGTCATGGACAGCAACGACCTGGAGAGGGAACGCGGCATCACGATCCTCAGCAAAGTCGCGAGTTGCGTCTACCAGGGCACCAAGATCAACATCGTCGACACTCCGGGCCACGCCGACTTCGGCGGCGAGGTCGAGCGGGTGCTCAGCATGGTCGACGGCGTGTTGTTGGTCGTCGACGCGTGCGAAGGCCCGATGCCCCAGACGAGGTTTGTCCTCAAGAAGGCTTTTGACAACGGCTTGAAGGTCGTCGTCTGCATCAACAAGATCGACCGGGACGGCGCACGGCCGGTGGACGCCTACGACAAGACGATCGACCTCTTCATCGACCTGGGTGCCAACGAGGACGACCTGTTCTTCCCCCACCTTTACGTCAGCGGAGCAGGCGGCTTCGCCCGGTTGGAGCCGAACGGGCACGAGACCGACCTCCGGCACCTCTTCGAGGCGATCATCAAGCACATCCCCGCCCCGGCGGTCCAGCCAGACGGTCCGTTCCAGATGCAGGTGAACAACCTGGACTACAGCGACTACCTGGGCCGGATGTTCGGCGGCAAGGTGCGCCGGGGGAGGGTGCGGGTCGGCGACCGCATGACCCAAGTCCGTGAGGACGGGAAGCAGATCAGCTTCAACGTGACCAAGGTCTGGAACTACGAGGGTCTGAAGATGAAGGAGGTTGAGGCGGGCGAGGCGGGTGAGATCGTCATGCTGAGCGGCCTCGACGAGGTCCTCATCAGCGACTCGATCTGCGACGCGAGCTTTGTCGAGCCACTCCCCCGTATCCAGGTCGAGCCCAGCACCCTCACGATGAACTTCTTCGCCAACAGTTCGCCGCTGGCGGGCAAGGACGGCGGCAAGTTTCTGACGATCCACAAGATCCGTGAGCGGCTGGAGAAGGAAGAGAAGACGTCGGTCAGCCTGAAGATCAGCAAGGAGAGCGGGCCCGAGACGGTGACGGTCGCCGCACGCGGCGAAATGCAGCTTTCGGTGCTCATCGAGACGATGCGGCGGGAAGGGTACGAGATGGCGATCGCCCGTCCCCAGGTCATCTTCCGGGAGAGTGACCTAGGCAAGCGCCTGGAACCGGTGGAGCAACTGACCTGCGAGTTCGACGACACCGCGATGGGCGACGTCATGGAAGAGTTGAGCCGCCGCAAGGCCGAGGTGCAGACTATGGAGTCGCTGGGCAACGGCCGCAGCCGCGTCGTCTCCTCGATCCCCACCCGGGGGCTCATCGGGTTTCGGTCCAACTACCTGACGATGACGCGCGGGAGCGGCATCATGGCGTCCATCTTCGAGGGGTACGAGGCCTATCGCGGCGAGGTCATGTCGCGGGCCAACGGCTCCCTTATCGCCAAAGACCCCGGCAAGCTGACCCGTTACGCCTATGAGCACATCCAGGAGCGGGGCCAATTCTTCTTTCCCGTAGGCGTCGACGTTTACGCCGGCATGATCGTCGGGCAAGCCAGTCGTGACGAGGACATGGTGGTCAACGCGACGATCCAAAAGGCCGCCACGAACATGAGGTCGGCGACGTCCGACTCGACCACCGTTTTGGACGCCCACAAGGAGTTTTCGCTGGAACAGGCGCTGGCCTGGTTACGCGACGACGAGCTCCTTGAGGTCACGCCGAAGATGTTGCGGTTCCGCAAGAAAATCCTCGACCACAGCGAGCGCAAGGTCGCTGAGCGTCGGGCGACGGTCTGACGGAGCGGCAAAAAGAGAGCCCGCCCTGGGCGGGCGGGCTACGAACTGCTTGTTGTGATCGCGGCCCAAGCCTTCTTCGAAGCTTTGTTCGGCGACCGGAGTCGCCCGACCGACAGAGACAATTACGCCTGACGATTGTTAAGAAACTGTTGTCTGACGGGACACTCTGGGCCTCACGTACGTGAAACAGGGCCTTTAGGGCCACGGGACTGGTATGGGGTGGAGCCGAAGCTCGTCCACAATAAAGCTAGGCATGATCCTCGTCATCGACAATTACGACAGCTTCACCTACAACCTGGTCCAGTATTTGGGGCAGTGCGGGGAAGTTGTCGAGGTCGTGCGTAACGACGAGGTCTCGCTGGAGGACATCGAGGCCAGGCGGGCGGACGGGATCATGGTGTCGCCGGGGCCCTGCACCCCGAACGAGTCGGGCATCTGCGTCGACACCTTGCGGGCGGCCTTGACACCGGGCAGCCCCCTCCACAAGGTCCCCCTGTTTGGCGTGTGCCTGGGCCACCAGACGATCGCCCAAGTGGCGGGCGGGGTGGTGCGCCAGGCCAAGAACATCATGCACGGCAAGGCGTCGACGGTGAGACACGACGGGCTCGGCCTCTTTGCCGGCATGCCCAACCCGTTCTCGGCGATCCGGTACCACTCGTTGGTCGTCACGAAGGACTCCGTGCCTCCGGGGTTTGTCGTCAGCGCCACGGCCGAGGACGACGGCGAGATCATGGGCCTGCGCCATGAGTCTTTGCCCGTCGAGGGGGTGCAGTTCCACCCCGAGTCGATCCTCACGGAAAGCGGTATGACCATCATCGAGAACTTCGTCGCCCGCGTCCGCCAGGCGTCCCCCGCCCGGGCCTGACCCTGCCAGAATCTGGGGCATGGCCCGCATTGTCGTGCCGGAGGCCGAGGAGCTTCTGGACCGCGAAATCCCCGTCTTGGACAAAGGGTTTGTCCGCCTCGTCGATTATCTAGGGGGCGACCAGCGCATCGTGCAAGCGGCGCGGGTCAGCTATGGCGCGGGCACGAAGAGTTTCCGCCAAGACCGCGGCCTGATCCACTACCTGCTCCGGAACGACCACACCTCGCCGTTCGAGCAGGTGATCCTGACCTTCCATTGCAAGATGCCCGTCTTCGTGGCCCGGCAGTGGGTGCGCCACCGCACCGCCCGCCTTAACGAGATCAGCGGGCGCTACTCGGTGATGAAGGACGAGTTCTATGTCCCGGAGGCCGGGCAACTGCGTTACCAGAGCACGGACAACAAGCAGGCCCGGAGCGAGGAGACCCTGCCGGCTGACACCGCCAGCGCGATGCTGGAAGAACTGCAGGCCGACCAGGCCACGCTCTACCGCCACTACACCGGCATGATCGAGCAAGGCCTGGCGCGCGAAGTGGCCCGGGCAAACCTGCCCCTGTCGCTTTACACCGAGTGGTATTGGCAGATCGACCTGCACAACCTTCTGCGGTTCCTGCATCTGCGAATGGACGCCCATGCCCAGTACGAAATCCGCGTCTACGCCGAAGCGATGGCGACGTGCGCCAAGGCGGTGGCCCCCATGGCCTACGAAGCCTTTGAGGAGCACCTGTTGGGTTCGTTGCGGTTCTCGCGGGCCGAGTTGGCCGCATTGTCGGCGATGGTCGAACAACGGCCCCATGGCCTGGAAGGACGGTCGGCCGCGGTCTTTGAGCAGAAGGTGGCGCGGATGAAGTCTCTCGTCCCCGCCGAAGAACCGGAGGAACCCGAACTCCCCCGGCCCTAAGCGGCTTGGGGGGCGAGGAGGCGCTTCAGGTGCTTCTTTGCGCCGGCGATGCTGAACATCTCCTCGCGGAGCAGTTGCTTGAGCGAGAAGACGGTCTGGATGTCCTGCGGCCGGTAGCGCCGCTGGCCGCCTGCGGTGCGAACGGGGTTCAGGTACCCGGAGAACTCGCGTTCCCAGTAGCGGAGCGTGTGCACCTCGACGCCGGTGATCTGGCTGGCGACACTGATGCTGACGTACTGCTCGCCCTTACCGCTTCGACCTGTCTGCGTCATGCTGGATCCTGACTCCGGCGACCGGAGGTTCTGTAATCCTTATCGGCACAGCCTGGTGATTTTGCAGGGTGGCGTCCTATCGGGCCGGGCCAATCCGCTCCATGGTGCCACAATGTCGCGCTGGCCGCCGTATGGTGGAGATGGGTCCCGATGGAGTCTGCCTGTCGGAAGAGGGAAGAGGTTTTTGCCGAGCTTGCGGAGCGTGCGCCGGACGCTCCCTTCCTGGCTTTGGGCCAGACGGTGTTCTGGGACGAGCCGATGAAGGCGGGCGTCGTCCTGGCCGCTCGGGCGGCAGGCGACCACCGGCGCTTCGTCGCCGGGGTGCACGACACCGACTATTTCGCCAAGTTTGCGTTGCGCCAGCAGTCCGTCGGGTTCAAAGCCCTTCCCCACAACGACACGACGACACGAGGGTTGTGGAGTGCGGCCGGCGAGTTCAGTGTCCTCTTCGGGTCCGAGACCGTGGTGACGCGGGACACCCTCGCCCGGGCCGGCGCACGGTTGGCCAAGGTCGCCGCGGCCCGGCCCGGCTATCTGGACCAAGTGACCGAAGCATGGGGTTGGCGGGGCGTCGTCGGCCTTGACTCGGTCGCCCAGATCACCGCCGAAAAGAAGCTGGGCCCCCTGTTTCCTGAGTTGTTCCGGACCTTCGAGTGGGCGGTCGACAGTTCCCTCGCCATGGTGACGGGGCCCCACCGCGGGGAGGCCGAAGCGGCACGGGACCGTGTCGTGGAGATGGTGTGCCGTGCCAGCGAGGGCGACGGCGTCGACACCCTGGCCGACTACTACGAGCGGCTTCTGCCCCAGATGTACGACCTGACCGCAGGCCGGCACGTCGGCGTCGACACGACCCGCACCAGCCGCCTGCTCTCCCTTGACCCTGACAACGTCAAGAACCCCCGGTTCGACCTGGTGCGGGCCTTCATCGACCCAGCGACCCGAGAGTTGGCCACCCGAGCCTACGACGACGCCGTCCGGGGCTCCGAGATCTACACCCTTGACCGCTTCGGTACCGGTGCCCTCCCGTTCGACCTGATCATCCCGGGCGTCGGGCGCGGCACGTTGCGGCTAGGCAACCGTGGCGGGGTGGTGATGACCCCCGATCCTGTCGGTTTCTCGTTCAAGCGGCCACCCATGAGCCTGGACGAACTGGCCGGTCTGATTTGCCACCGGTTCGGGCCGGGTTGCGTGCTTGTGGGAAAGGCGGTCTCCCTGATCGGCATGCTCGCCCGGGAGTTCGTCTTCGTGTTCCACGAGGGGGCCAGCAGCTACATCTCCGTGTCGCGCCGGTTCCACCGGGCCCTGGCGGCAGGTGGTGTCGACCTCAAGCTGAACCCCGTCCTCCGTGTGCGCTACGAGCCTTGGGACGCGATGACCGACTGTTGCACGTGGGTGAAGTTGCCTGAGCCGCTCCACCGGCCGTTCGGGGTGAACGAACTGAGCGCGCCCAGCCTCGCCATCCGCTGGCGCAAGGTGCGGGACGAGCAGGCGGTCCGTCTGGAGAAGCTGGCGGCGGCACGCCGCACCGTCGAGCTCATGGCACTCTTGCAAGAGTCTCTCGGCGGGATGTGGTCGTGCCTGGCCACCGACTACGGCCAGATCCACGCCCAACTGTCCGATTTGCAGCCCTTTGTCGAGGCAGGCAAGGCGGAGCGTCGACGCCTGGCAGGCCGAATCCGCGAGACCAAACTCAAAGTGAACGCGCTTGAGGCAGAAAAGGGCCGGCACTGGCGAGACCGGGTCTTTGAGAAGGAGCCCGCTCAGGAAGACCTGGACAAACGGGCGGGATACAACGCCGAGATCGACCACCTGTGCGGAGTGGTGAACGACTTGGAGCATGAATGGAGGCAATTACTCGCCCAACAGGAGGAACACTTGGCGTCCGAGGCCGTCACCCGGGCCAAGCAACGGCGCGACGCCATCGCCCTGGAGGCTGAGATCATGCGCCTGACCCTGGCCCGGGAGGCCGTGGTCGCGACGGAAGGCCTCAAGAAGGCAGGGCATCGGCCCAGCGCGTGGTGGTTCCCCTTGATCTGTCCCGGCGGAGCTTGGTTCAACGCCACCATGAAGGGCGCCGAGATGTGGTTGGAGTCGGTGGATTGATCAAGTTTTGGAAGGTCGAGGCGGTCGCCAACAGCTTTGTCTTGGTGCACCGCGACGATGTCGCCGGACGTGACCTGGAGGTGTTGGCCCGACAGATGTGTCAACCTCGCTTCGGGGTCGGCTCCGACGGCCTCCTTGTCGTCTCACCAGACCTCGAGCTTCGGATGTTCAACCCGGACGGGACGGAGGACTTCTGCGGCAACGGCCTCCGGTGTGCGGCATGGCATATCTGTCAGCTGGGCTGGGGGCAAGGCTCGTTCGTGATCCACCACCACGGTGTCGACGTGCCTGCCCGCGTCCATGCGGACGGTATGGTCGAGGTGACGCTCGTCCCGGCGTCGTTTGACCCCGCAGTGGTGCCCCTCGACCCGCAGCAGCACGAAGGTGAGTTGTGGATGGAGGAGCGTTGGGGCGGGCTCGCCTCCTCGGTAAGCACGGGCTCCACCCACACGGTGGTCTTTGTCGACGAGCTTCCCGACGACCAGACGTTCTTTGGCCTCAGCCCTCAGATCGAGACCGACCCCCTGTTTCCCGAGCGGACAAGCGTCATGTGGACGCAGGTCGTGGGTCCGGGCCGCTTACGTCTCCGCATATTTGAGCGTGGCGCGGGCGAGACGCAGGGTTGCGGCACCGGTTCGGCGGCGGCGGCGGTGGTCTACGCCCGGGCCCGAGGCCACGCAGGCCGGGTGGAGGTCGAAAACCCGGGCGGGGTCGTCGTGGTCGACCTGGACCGCTGGGACGGGCCGGTCAAGATGTCCTCGGTCACCTCGGTCGTGTTCGAGGGAGTCTGGGCCTGATCCTCAGACCTTTCGGGCGGTGAACCGCCGCATGGCTTCCAGGGTCTCGTCGGAGACGTGGTGCTCGATACCTTCGGCGTCGGTTTCCGCGGTCGCGTCGCCGACGCCGAGCGCCAAGAGAAAGCCGACGACGACTTGGTGTCGCCGGCGCGACTCTTCCGCCATTCGTTGACCCTCCTCGGTCAAGAACACCGCGCGGTAGGGCTGGGTCGTCACCAATCCGTCACGCATCAGGCGTTGGATGGTCTTCGTCACCGTCACCTGGCTGACACCTAGTCGTGCGGCCATGTCGACCGCCCTCGCCTCGCCGGTCTCGGCGGTAAGGGCTTGAATGAGTTCCACGTAGTCTTCGGCGGTCTCACGGCTATGGTCCTCGCGGACCCGTCGGAAGCGCTCGGCAGTGCTGATCAACCTATTGTAGCCTGGCGGGCACCGGTATCCTAGCCGCCATGCTGTGGGCACAGGCGGGAGCGAGTTGCGTCGTGTGGGTCGTCGCCGGCCTCGCCTTGGCCCGGTGGGCGGCGGCCCGTTGGGTGCCGGGCCTAGGGAGGCGCGCCCTGGGCGCGCTCGGGCCGGGCTCTTTGCTTGCCGGCCTCGCTGCCTTGGTGGCGGGTTTGTCGGCGGCTTGGGCGGCGGGCGGCGTCTCGAACGGGGCCCTCTTGCCGTTGCCTTGGCTCCTGGCGACGCTGACCGGGGTGCTGTTCACGGCGATGCAATCCTTTGGCGCCCTGTGCCTGCTGGCCGCCTCGCGCCCCGCCCGACCCGCAGAAACCCCGGCGACCTGCCGGGCGTCCGAACTCCCGGAGAACTGATGACCCGTCGACCCCTCGCCCTTGTCCTCGCCGTCCTGACCCTCGTGCCGTGCTTGGCCTATGCCCAGCAGGCGTCGAACCCCGTGGCCGACCGCATCGCGGTGAAGGTCCGGAAGCTGGACTTGCTCAACCAGATCCTTCCCGTGCTCATGACCAAGGAGCAAATCCGGAAGTTGCTCCCGACGATCGAAAAGGCCCGCCAGGCTGAGCGCGACCAGACCGCCAAGGAACTGGACATTATGAAGAAGTACGAGGGCAAGCTGGACGCGGCGATCTCGGCGGCGCTGAACAAGAAACAGGTGACCAAGGTCGAGGTCCTCCACGACCTGCGGGCGATGGTGCGCGGCATCTCCATCAGCCGCATGGCCATGGTCGGGACTTACTCCGAGACCGTGCGGAAGAAGTTTGTCGAAGTGATGAACGCGGGGCAGGTGAAGGCGGCGACGAACGCCCTTGACCCCCGCCTCGTCGACCCCAACGCCGACGTCAGCAAGATGTCGTCGGACCAAAAGCTCAATATGTGGGTACGGGGCATCCTTCTCGACCCCTTGGCCTACGACCTCCTTGTCCAACTTTCCAAGTGAACACCCCAGCGTGATTGCCTGGCGGGAACAAGTGCCGGACCGGGAACAAGCCAGGTATGGCGTCATGTGTCCGGCAGTTGGTCGTCGTCGCGTTGTCCGTGGTCGTCATGGCTCCTGCCGCCATGGCGCAAGACCCGGTCAAGACCTATCTCAGTGCGCCAGACAAGGCGCGCCAGGTGGCGGCGGAGGAAAGTCGCCGAGCTTACAAGGGTGACGAAGATAACCCCGGCGGTAACGCCGTCGCGTTCTCGCCGGAAGTCCAGAAGCGCCTTGCCGAACGGCTGGCGGGCATCGAGAAGAAGTTTGGGGTGACCTTTTCGACGAAGCACCCCTTTGAGAATGCCGCCGCCCTGAAGGCCAATATGGCCAAACCGGCCTGGTCGATGGACGAACTGGTCGGCGCGGTGCGGCCAGACCCCAAGGGCGCAGGCTTGAAGTGCGTCGGTCGCGCGGTCAATGTCGAAGGGACCGTCCTTTCCGTCGAGAAGCAGGCCCATGGCCGCACGGTGACCGTCGGTGACCCAAGCGGCCAGTCCGACCATATCGCCGCGTTTGTCGTCGACGACTCGTGCAAGACCCCGTTTGCCGTCGGTGACCACTTCAGCGGCATGGGGGTCTTCCTGTTGCAAGGCGCCAAGAAGGGTGAGGCGCAGGACATGTACATGTTCGCCTATGTCCCGGAGAGTGCCCAGGCGGGAGGCCCGGCCCCCGCGGCGGCCGCGTCACCCACGGCCGAGCCGAAAGGCGAGTTCACTGACGTGCTCAAGGGCTGGCGCCTAGTCGGCGTCGTGTCCGACGAGCAGGGCGCGGTCGGGGTCTTTGTCAACAAGGACGGGGCGAAGAAGTACTGCCGCACCGGACAAAAGCTCGACGAGGGCATCTACCTCAAGGCGCTGGTCGACGGCCAAGCACGCCTGAAGGTGGGCAAGAAGACTTTCGACGTTTGGCCCTGGTAAGGGGAGCCACCAACCAAACGGAGACGAGCCCCGGCCGATTGGCCGGGGCTCGTCAGCATGGGCGTCAGCCTAGCTCAGCGGCGCGGGCGGAAGCGAGGGTTGACCTCGTCGTCACCGCGGGACTTCTTCGGGAACTCGGCGGCGTCGCCGCCGTTGTCGTCCGCCTGGGTCACGGCCGCCCGGTCGGGGGCCTCCGACGCCTCGTTATCGCGGGGCCCGCGGTCGCGGTCCCGGTAGCCGCCACGGTCGCGGTCTCGCCCGCCGCCCCGGCGGTCGCGGTCACGCCCGCCACCTCGGCGGTCGTCACGGTCGCGGAAGGGGGGACGGTCGTCAGTCTCGCTGATGACAGCGTTACCGTTGAGCTTGGGATTGTCCGGGTTCAGGCCGATGGCGGTAAGGTTCACGCGGCCCATCCCGTCGATCTCGGCCACGCGGACCTTGATCACGTCGCCCTCGCGCACCACGTCGTCGGGCCGTCGGATGCGTTGGGTGGTCAGCTGGTCGGTGGGGACCATGCCGTCCTTGCCACCGGGCATCTGCACCATGGCGCCCCGGCCCATGATGCGCGTCACGGGGCCGCTGAACTCCATGCCGACTTCGACCACGAGGGTCGATGCGCGGATGAGCTCGATGGCGGCGATGGCCGCCTCGCCGTTGTCGCTGGCGACCAAGACGCGGCCGTCCTGCTGGATGTCGACCTGCGCCCCGGTGGTCTCGGTGATCTTGCGGATGTTCGCACCGCCGGGGCCGATGAGGGCGCCGATCTTCTCGGGGTTGACTTGGACGACCTGGATACGCGGCGCCGACCGGCTGAGGGTGTTCCTGGGCGCAGGGATCTCGGCCTCGATGACGTCAAGGATTTGGAGACGGGCCTCCAGGGCTTGGCGCAAGGCGTCGGCGAGCACCTTTTCGGGAATGCCGTCGAGCTTCGTGTCCAACTGGAGCGCGGTGATGCCCTTGCGGGTGCCCGCGACCTTAAAGTCCATGTCGCCGGTGAAGTCTTCGACGCCTTGGATGTCGGTGAGGACCTTGAACTTCTTGCCGTCACTCATCAGGCCCATGGCGATGCCGGCCACGGGAGCCTTGATCGGGACGCCCGCGTCCATCAGGGCCAGGGTGGAGCCACAGACTGAGGCCATCGAGGTCGAACCGTTGGACTCGAGCACCTCGGAGATGAGGTGGAGCGTGTAGGGGAACTCTGGGTCGTCAAGGGGGATCACCGGCTTGAGGGCGCGCTCGGCCAGAGCGCCGTGGCCGACCTCGCGGCGACCGGCGCCACGCAGCATGCGGACTTCACCGACCGAGTAGGGCGGGAAGTTGTAGAAGTGCATGTAGCGCTTGTCTTCGTCTTCCTCGTCCAGCGTGTCTTGCATCTGGGCGTCCTTCGGCATGCCCAAGGTGAGGACGGTCATGACCTGCGTCTGCCCGCGGGTGAAGAGGCCGGAGCCGTGCACCCGGGGAAGAAGTCCGGCGACCGCTTCGAGCGGACGGATGTCCTTGAGGCCGCGTCCGTCGGGCCGCTTTTCGTCCTCGATGACGAACTTCCGGATCGTCTCTTTGACCGCCTTGTCGACGGCACCCGGAAGTGCCTTGATCTTGGCCTCGTCGCCGGCGAGCTTCTCTTTGTACTTCTCGGTGATCTCCTTGATCACGTCGTCCATCGCGGACTCACGCTTGGCCTTGTCGGGGTCGAAGAGGCCCTTTTCGATGGTCTTGGCCTCCTTCTTCTTGATCTCCTCGGCCAACTCCGTGTCGACACCGGCGATGATCGGTTCGCGCTTGGCCTTGCCGACCTTCTTGGCGAAGACCTCGAACTCCTTGCAGATCTCTTGGATCGCCTTGTGGGCGACGCCAAGGGCCTTGATCATCAGGTCTTCGCTGACTTCGCTCGCACCCGACTCCACCATGCTGATCGCGTTCTTGTGACCGGCGACGACCAGGTCCAGCTTGCTGGACTTGAGCTGCTCGTTGCTGGGGAAGAGGACGAACTGGTCGTCGATGTAGCCGACGCGGACGCCGGCGACGGGACCGGCGAAGGGGATGTCGCTGACGCTCAGGGCGGCGCCGGCGGCGCACACGGCCAAGACGTCGGGCGGACACTGCTTGTCGACGCTAAAGGCCATCGTGATGACCTGGACGTCGTTGCGCATGCCTTTCGGGAAGAGCGGGCGGATCGGCCGGTCGATCAGGCGGGAGATCAAGACGGCTTTGTCGCTGGGGCGGCCGCCGCGCTTGATAAAGCCGCCGGGGATGCGCCCGACCGCGTACTTGCGCTCTTCGAAGTCGCAGACGAGCGGCAGGAAGTCGATGCCCTCACGGGCGGTCTTGCTCATGGTGGCGGTGCCGAGGACGACGGTCTCGTCCATGCCCAAAAGGACGGCGCCACCCGCTTGTTTGGCCACGCGGCCAGTTTCGAGGGAGAGCGTCTTGCCCCCGACCTCGAAGGTGTGGGTGATGATCATGTTGTTGTCTCGCTCGCGTGACGCCGGGCCTCCGGGCCTTCCCGGACGCGTGCGGCACGCGCAGGGTGGCCAAGCGAGACTGAATGCCGCTCTGCGCAACGCCCTGATGAAAAAAGGCGCTCCGAAGAACGGCACGCATCCAGGACTTGGCCGAGGCTGATCTTACCTGCGGGAGGGGACTGCCTTTCGGGACAAAGGTGGACAATTCCTCCACTCTTCGTATATAGTGAACCCAGAGGGAAACTATGACAAGCCTCATCCTATCTGGTCTGATTCTTGTTTCACCGGTCCCTATGGACGACCGGGCTGCCTTCGAGCGACTGAAGGGTCTGACGGGCACGTGGACGGGGGTCGCTTCGCACGGCGAGACCATCCCCGACATGTCGGTGGTCTACAAGACCACGGCGGCGGGGACGGCGGTGGTGGAGACTCTCTTCCCCGGCAAGCCACATGAGATGGTGACGGTCTACACCTTGGACGGCGGCAAGCTCCGGGGCACCCACTATTGCTCGATGGGGAACCAGCCCACCCTCTACATGACGGGCGGCGATGACAAGTCGATCACGCTCGAGTTCAAGGAAGGAGGCAACATCAAGGCCGGTGACAGCCATATGCACAAGGCGGTCATCACCTTCCTCGGTGCCGACCGCCTGAAGTCGGCCTGGTACCCCATGGTCGGGGGCAAGCTGGGAGAGCCGGCGACCTTCGACCTGAAGCGGCAGAAATGAAGACGCCCGTGCCCCTCGTGAGAGGGGCACGGGCGCAAACTCCGTGCGACGGCAGCTTACTTCGGCTTCACTTCGCGGATGCCGAGCCGCTGGATGAGCTGGCGGTACTTGACGACGTCGCGGTTGCGGAGATAGGCCTCCAGGCGGCGGCGCTTACCGACCAGCTTGAGCAAGCCGGTGCGGGAGTGGAAATCTTTCTTGTTGGTGCGCAGGTGGTCGGTGATCTGCTCGATGCGCTTTTGCATGATCGCGATCTGCACCTCGGTGGAACCGGTGTCGCCGTCTTTCAGGCCGTATTCCTTGATGACTTGTTGCTTGAGTTGGGGGTCCAAAGGCATGTTTCGAGTCTCGGCCTCTTGTTGAGGCTCCCCGCTCCGCCGGTCGGGCCGGGCGTCGCAGGTGGCCCGGTGCGGGCCGGGGCACATGGTACCCAATGGCCATTGTCGGGCCGTCGGGCCCTCCGGCTCACGACGCCACCGAGAGGTATCGTCGCCTCATGACGGTGACGGTTGTGGGGGCGGGCAGTTGGGGGACCGCTTTGGCGATCCTCCTGGGTCGCAACGGCCACGATGTCGCCTTGGTCGGCCGCGACAACGACGGGACACGGTCGATGAGGTCGTGCCGGGAGAACCTCCGGTACCTGCCGGGGCACCGGCTGCCCGAGGAGGTCTCGGTGTACATCGAGGACGAGGCCCGGCCCGAGGCCGAGATGGCCGTGCTCGCCGTCCCCGCGTCGGCAGTCCAGGACTCCGCCAGGGGCCTCGGACCGACCCCGGTGGTCGTCTTGGCGTCCAAGGGCCTGGAGCCCACGGGTACGGGCGTGCTCAGCGACGCGGTGGGGCTGGTGAGGCCGGAGTCCAAGTTGGCGGTGTTGAGCGGCCCCAACCTCGCTGTCGAACTGGCCAAGGGGGTGCCGACGGCCTCGGTCGCGGCGAGTCCTGACGAAGAGACGTCCCACCTGGTCCGTAACGCCTTTAAGGGGCCTAACTTGCGCGTCTATTCAAGCCGCGACATGCGCGGCGTCGAAATCGCCGGTGCGCTCAAGAACGTCGTGGCGATCGGGGCGGGGATCAGCGACGGCCTTGGGTTTGGTGACAACACGAAAGGAGCCCTCGTCGCCCGTGGGCTGAACGAGATGGCCCGGCTTGGCGTCGCGATGGGTGGGCAGATCGAGACGTTCATGGGTATCGCCGGGGTCGGCGACCTGTTCGCCACGGCGAGCTCCCGGCTTAGCCGCAATTACCGGGTGGGGGCTGCCGTCGGCTCGGGCAAGTCTCTCCAGGTCGCCGTCGACGACCTGGGAGGACAAATTGCCGAGGGTGTCGCGACCTGCCGCATCGCCTGTCAATTGGCCCGGCGGATGCAGGTCGACCTTCCGATATTTGGCGCACTCGAACTGGTCTTGGCGGGTCGGTTGAGCCCCAAGGAAGCCGTGCTCCGTCTCATGGAAAGAAGCACTCCCGACGAAGGGGTGACCACGCAGCGTTGACGCACGCCAACGTTCGCCGGTGGGAAGCTCTGCAGGTATCCTTTACGGGTACCGAACATCTGAGGGAAGGGGAAGCAGCAAAGTCATGTCGATCAAGTCTCAGTGGGTTTCCATCGCGTCGTCCGCGGCGCTCTTTGTGGCGGCGGGATTCGTCGTGGGTTGCGGCGGCGGTGGCGGTGGAGTCGGCGGCGGCGCGACAGCGTCCGGCGGCGGGAGCGGCAGCGGCGGTTCGACCGGACTGACGACGGGCACGACCACCGGTACGACGACTGGTACGACAACAGGCGCCACGACCGGCACGACCACGGGCACCACCACCGGAACCACGACCGGCACGACCACGGGCACCACCACCGGAACCACGACCGGTTCGACCACGGGCACCACCACCGGAACCACGACCGGTTCGACGACGGGTAGCACCACCGGCAGCACGACCGGCTCGACGACGGGTAGCACCACCGGCAGCACGACCGGTTCGACGACGGGTAGCACCACGGGAAGCACGACCGGCTCGACGACGGGTAGCACCACGGGCAGCACGACCGGCTCGACGACGGGTAGCACCACCGGCAGCACGACCGGTTCGACGACGGGTAGCACCACGGGCAGCACGACCGGCTCGACGACCGGCAGCACCACGGGAAGCACGACCGGTTCGACGACCGGTAGCACCACGGGCAGCACGACCGGCTCGACGACGGGTAGCACCACCGGTAGCACCGGCGGCGGCCAGCCGCAAGTCGTGTATTCCGTGCTCTCGGCCAGCAACCTCTACACGATCCACAAGATGAACATGGACGGCACCAACAACACCGTGGTGGGGGCGACTGCATTCAGCAATTTCAACCCGACGATGGACGGCGCCAAGACGACCCTGGTCTACGAGACCGACCGCAACCCGTTCGTCCAGGTCTACAAGAGTGCCCTCAACGGCTCCAGTGAGGCCCACCTGGCTTCGAGCAGTTCCGACGACGACCAACCGGTCATCAGCCTTGACGGCTCGAAGATCGTGTTCCGCAGCGGCCGTAACGGCACGCCGGGCATTTTCCTCATGAACAGCGACGGCTCGGGCATCACCCAGGTGGCGAGCGGGTTTGTCGAGGCGCCAAGCCTGAGCGCCAACGGCAGCCTCGTCCTCTACTCCAGCACGAACAGCGGCCCCGCCCAGATCTTCCGGGTGAACGCCGACGGTTCGGGCACAGTCAGCCTGTCGAACAACCTGAACGTCGACGACTTCGACCCCGCCTACAATCACACCGGCACCAAGATCTGCTTTGTGCGCATCGAGCAGGCGACAGTGGCTCGGCTGTGGGTGATGAACGCCGACGGTACGGGCCAGGCCAAGGTCGTCGACCTAGGCGGCCCGGTTCAGTCCCCGTCCTTCTCGCCCGACGGGACCCGGATCATCTTCATGTACGACGACGGCACGGGCTGGGACATCTGCTCGGTCAAGACGGACGGGACAGGGTTCCTCCGGCTGACGAGCACGATCGGTGTCGACGAGTTCAAGACGAACGGGTTCGTCTCCCCGTGACCCTCGCGCCGGTACCGGTGGCAGTCGCCCTGGGGGCGAACCTCGGGCCGGCGGAGCAGACCCTCGGCCAGGCGCTGGTGCGCCTGGCCGCAATTCTTGACGGGATGAGCACAAGCGGACTCTACAAGACCGCGCCGATGTACGTGACCGAGCAACCCGACTACCTGAACGCGGTGGCGGTGGGTCACACCACGCTCGGCCCACTGGCCCTGGTCGCTTGGTGCAAGCAGACTGAGCGCGAATTGGGACGGCGGCCCGGCGAACCGAACGGCCCTCGACTCATCGACCTCGACGTCCTGCAGTACGGTTGCCTCCAGCTTGAGTCTCCCTGCCTGCGCGTCCCCCATCCCCGCGCCCATGAACGGCGGTTTGTCATGGAACCTTGGGCGGAGGCCGACCCCGACGCCACTTTGCCGGGCGGGAGGCGTATCCTGGATTGGCGGGCCGACCCGGAGCTGACGGGCCAGGCCGTGAAGAGAGCAAGCGATGCCCCTGTACCGGTTCCAGGCTGTTGACGCGGAGGGCCAGTCGACCGGCGGCACGCTGGACGCGCCGTCGCCGGGCCACGTCGCGCGGACCCTTGCCGACCGGGGCCTCCAGGTGAAGTCCGTCCGCCCGGCCGACCTCGTCGCCCAGCCTTCTGTGACGCCTGCACCGGTCGTCGCCGCTTCACGTCCGGTGGTTTCCACGTCCAGCCCCGCGGTCGGGCCCGTGTTCCACACCGGACGGGCGAAGAACAGTGAGCTGAGCTTCCTTTTCCTCCAGATCGGCAGCCTATGGCGTGCGGCGGTCGCCCCGACGGTCGCCCTGACCCAACTGGCGGCGCAAGAGCGTAACCCGGCCATCGCCCAGGCCCTGCGGCATATGGCCTCCCACACTGCCGAACGGGGCAGCCTGGCCGAGGCGATGGCGGCGTTTCCCGACGTCTTCCCCGAGGGGGCGGTCGGGGCCATAGCGGCGGGAGAGGCAGGGGGCTACGTCCCCGAGGCGGCCACCGAACTCGGCGAGCGGTTCCGGGCGGCCCACAAGGTGGGGTGGGCGGCAAGGTTCTTCCGCTGGTCGGCGTTCTACCTGGGCTTTGTCGGGCTGCCGTTTGTCATGGCGGTCACGTCGGGGATGATGAAGCTGGTCGACACGGCGGTGAACGGCACCCAGCAGACCACTCCCGCCCAGTTGCTCGGCACGTTCGTCACGACCTCGGTGACGAAGTTCTTCACCTCGTGGCCGGTCATCGTCCTGGCCGTCGGATGCGCCGTCTATTTCGTCTCCGGCTGGTGGCTCCGCCAGACCGCCCAGCGGCCCCTTCGCCACCGCTGGGGTTACCGACTCCCCGTGTTCGGTCAGTTTGCCCGACAGGAGAACCTCTCGGTGTTCAGCAGCCACATGGAGCGGTTGAGTGCGGCGGGGATCAGCCCTCGGCAGTCATGGGAGCTCGCCGCGCGGGCGGTCCCGAACCACGAGTTCAGCGCGATGCTGCAAGGCGCCCTCGCCACCACCGGGCATGAGACGCCGTTCTCGGACATCGCGGCGCGGTCGGGGATCGTCCCCCCGGAACAGGCCTCCCTCATCCGCACCGGAGAGATGACCGGCTCGTTGCCCGACGCCTTCCGTCACATGGCCCTGATGGCACGTGACAGCGCCCAATCGTGGCAGAGGGGGAGGATGTACACCTTGTGGCTGGCCGCGTTCCTCCTGTGCATGCTCGGAGGACTTGTCGGTGCGGCGACGTTTTGGGCCGGTTACTACAACCAAGTCATCAACAGTGCCCTTCAGGAGTAGCCAAGATGCCGATCTTCGAGTACCAAGCTGTCGACAACCAGGGGCGGGTCCATCGCGGGACTGTGCTCGGCGTCGATTTCGACGCGGCGAGCCGCCAGTTGAAGGAGCAGGGCCTCCAGGTCCGGGGGCTGAGCGAGGCGAAGGGCGGCTTCGACGACCCGGTCGCCACCGCTCAAGAGCCGATGAGGCCGGTCGGTGCGGTGGCCGGACCGCCGGTCGAACCCCGAAGCTATGTCGAGACCAACGTGGTCGGCGCCTTGGTCGGCGGGGTCGCCCTGACCAACCTTCACTTTTTCTTCCGCCAACTTGGGACCATGCTCCATGCGGGCATCAACCCCGCCCAGGCCCTGGAGACACTGGCGACCCAGACGCCAAGCCCCAAGTTGCGCAAGGTCGTCCTCGAGACAAGAGACCATGTGATGGCAGGGCGCCCCATGACGAGCGGGTTCCAGCGGTACCCCGAGGTCTTCTCCCCTTTGATGGTGAGCATGTTGCGGGTCGGCGAAGAGGGCGGCTTCATGGCCGAGCAGTGCCGCCAGCTCAGCGAGTACATCCAGCGGGACATCGAGCTGCGCAACCTGATCCGGCGCGAGACCTTCTATCCCAAGGCCGTCATCGGCGCGTCGGTAATCATCATCATGGGCGTCAACGCGATCCTCGCGTCGATCGCGCCCGGCAAGAGCGGGATCGCGGCTCCGGTGGCGATTTGGGCGACGGCGGCGGCCCTGCTCGTCGGCTGGTTCCTCTTCAAGAAGTTCGGCCTGCCCCACGGCCCGGTCCGGTACACCTGGGACAACATCGTCAACAGCCTTCCGTGGTTCGGCAAGATGGTCCACGGCTTTGCGATGGCCAAGTTTGGTCGGGCTTTTGGCGCGCTCTACAAGGGTGGTGTCCCCACGCAGAAGGCGCTCCGGCTCGCCGCCGACGCCTGCGGGAACGAGGCGGTCCGGCTCAAGATTTACCAGGCGGCTGGCAAGTTGGAAGGCGGGGCGGGGATCACGGAGACCTTTGTGTCGACGGGGGCGTTCAGCCCGATCGTGATCGACATGGTGCGCACCGGGGAAATGACCGGCAACCTGGACGAGATGCTGATCAAGACCAGCGAGTACTACGAAGACGAAGGGCAGACCAAGGCGCGACAGTCGGCGACCTTGCTCGGCGTCCTCGCCCTCGTCATGGTCGGTGCCTACGTCGGCTACATCGCGGTCAGCTTCTACACCGGCTTCGGCCAAGGCGTGCAGCAGCAGATCAACGACGCCAACGCGCCATGACGCCTGACTACTACGAGACGCTCGGCTTGGAACGATTTGCCTCTGCCCAAGCGGTGAGGGTGGCGTTCCGCCAGATGGCCAAAGAGCTTCACCCGGACCTTAACCCACGGGCCGACGCCCAAGAGCGGTTCATGCGCGTCCGCGAGGCTTACGAGGCCCTGAGCGACCCGGAACGCAAAGCCTCGTACGACAAGCACCTGCATGAGTTGGACGAGGCGGGCCGGCGACGGGCTGCCCAAGAGGCCACCGTGCGCCCGACCCCCCGCGCGACGCCCCGTACCCCGCCACCGAGTCGGAAGCCGTCACCGAAGAGGCCCGCCGCGACCAAGGGCCCCGCACCTCGGTACCAACTCCAAGACGGCAACGACGACGCGGCCAAACTCGCCCGGCTCCTCCGCCGCCACAAGTACGCGGAGGCCGACATGGTCGCCGAGCGGATCTTGCGGTCAAACCCGCAAGAGGCGGCCGCCTATGCCGCCATCGCGGACGTGGCCCGCTACCGGGGCGACCTGGACCGGTCGGCCCGGTATTACGCCTACGCGGCCCAATTCGACCCGGACAACCCGGTTTTCGAGCGCAAGTACCTGGAGGTCGTCGACCTGCAAGCCTCGCACCCGGTGGCTGACGCGGCGGACCTGAACCGCGCGCCGGTCTACGCCGCCTTGGTGACCTTGGCCGTGGTCGGCGCGGCCTTGGTGTTTGCTCCGGAATCGGCGACGACGGGGATCAGGCCGTTGGCGGTCGGACTCGGTCACGTGGTGGCCTTGGTCGTCGCCGGCACCGTCACGGGGGCCGCCCTCGCGTCCGCGGGTTTGCTCGACCGGCTGGAGACGTTGGGTTCGGCGACGGGTTCCCGTGTCTCTCCCCCGGTGGCTCTGGCGCTGCTGAGCCTGGCATGCTTTTGGGCTTCGGTCTCGGCGTACTGGGTCGTGGGTGCAGGGCAGAAAGCGTTCAACCCGTCGCTGTCCCGGCTGTTGGGCGGATCCGTCGCCGCCTTGGTGGTCGTCGTGGCGTTCACTTTGGCGCGGAGCGGGGCCGCGGCGGGCCAGGTGTTTTTGCTGGGTGGCAACCTCTTGTTCCCTTCGGCCCTGGTGGGATGGGGATTGGCCGACGTGTTCCGTGGGCTGAAGGGCTGACCGGGTCTCCCGAGTACAATCGGTGCTTCCCATGCCGAGCCGATTCACCATCATGACCGCCATCCCGTACGTCAACGGCATGTTGCACATCGGTAACTCGCTGACGACATTGGCGGGCGACGTGACGGCACGGTATCACCGGATGCTGGGCGAAGACGTCTGGTTCCAGGTCGGCACGGACGAGAACGGCACGAAGATCCGCGAGGCCGCCGAACGGGCGGGGGAGGACCCTCACAAATTCGTCGACCGGATCGCCGGTCGCTTCGTCGACGTTTTCCGGGAGCTTAAAGTCTCTCACGACGACCTGGTCCGCACCACCGAACCACGCCACGTCCACGCGAGCCAAGAGCTGTTCCGCCGGTTGCAGGAAAACGGGCACATTTACACGGGCACCTATGAGGGTTGGTACGACGTCACCACGGAGACCTACTTCAAAGAGGAAGACCTCGTCGACGGCAAGTCGCCCGACGGCAACGAGGTCCGGTGGATCAGTGAGCAGAACTACTTTTTCAAGCTAAGTGGATTCCAAGAGGCCTTGTCCCAAGCCTATGCCGACGGCAAGATCAAGGTTGTCCCCGAGGCCCGGCAGAACGAGGTGGTCTCGTTCATCAACCAAGGTCTGCGCGACGTCTGCATCTCACGGTCCAACACCGGCTGGGGCATTCCCGTCCCGGGCGACGAGAGCCAAGTCATCTACGTCTGGTTCGACGCCCTGATCAACTACATCACGAGTTGCGATTGGCCTGACGGTGACTTTGGCGCGAGGTGGCCCGCCGACGTGCAATGGCTGGGCAAGGACATCTTGACCAGGTTCCACGCCACGCTGTGGCCCGCCATGCTGATGGGCGTCGGCCTAGAGCCGCCCCACGTCGTCGCCGCCCATGCCTGGGTGCTGTTCGGGGGCGAAAAGATCTCCAAGTCAAAGGGGACGGCGGTGGAGCCGCTGCCCTTGGTCACGGAGTTTGCCGAGAAAGCAGGGATCTCGCGAGAGCTTGCCGTGGACGCGCTCCGGTTCTGGCTTGTCTCGACGATGGGCTTTGAGAACGACTCGACGTTTACCTACGAGGAGTTCGACCGTCGCTACAACGCCGACTTGGCCAATGACTTTGGCAACGCGCTCAACCGGTCGCTGTCGATGGCGCACAAGTTCGTGGGGGGCGTCGTCCCCGACGTCGCCCTGGAACCGGAGGCCCAGGCCGCCATCGACGAGGCCAAGTCTCGCTATGAGGCGGCGATGGCGGGGTACCGCTTGGAACAAGCGGCGGAAGCGGCCATCGGCCTCATCCGCTGGCTCAACAAGTACATCGACTCCCGGGCACCCTGGGCTTTGGCCAAAGCGGCAGACCCGGCCCTGCCCGCGGTGGTCCGCTCGATGCTGGCCTGCGTCCGTGCCGCCGAGGCGATGGTGCGCCCGACGATGCCCGACGCGGCGGACGCCGTGGCCGCCCAGCTCGGCGTCGCCCCGACCCTGTCGTGGCAGACGGTCGGCACCGACGCGGCGTTGCCGTCGGGCACGAAACTGGGACAGCCGGTGCCCATCTTCCCGCGCCTCGAGACCAAGCCTGCCGCCGCACCTGCGCCGAAGCCGGCGTCAGAACCTAAGCCGGAGAAAAAGAAGACCATGGAACCGCCTGCCGTCATCGAGTTCGCGGACTTTATGAAAGTCCAACTCAAAGTCGCCCGCGTCATCGAGGCCGAGCCCGTCGAGGGAAGTGAGAAGCTGATGAAGCTCCAGGTCCGCATCGGCGACGAGCCCCGCCAGATCATCGCGGGGATCAAGAAGAAGTACACGCCGCTAGACTTGATCGGCCGGCAGGTCATCGTCGTGGCGAACCTGAAGCCGGCGAAGCTGATGGGCCTCGAGTCGCAAGGCATGCTCCTGGCCGCCGACGACGCCGACGGAAACGCGATCTTGCTCCAACCCGAGCACGAGGCTCCCGACGGCACCAACGTCCACTGATCACGGGCCTTACTGAAACACGTTGATGTAGTGCCTCAGCCCTTCGGCGTCGATGGCGACGAGGTCATGGCGGGCGTAGAAGCTAGGCCCGGCCTCTTCGTCCAGGTACTGCCGGGCGGCGGCGGCCAGCCTCGCCCGCTTGGTCGCGGTGATCGCCGCCTCCGGAGCGACAAGGCCTGAGGTCCGGTGCTTGACTTCGACAAAGACGACGGTGTCGCCGTCCAGGGCGACGACGTCGATCTCACCCCGGCGCGCCTTGTACCGGCGCTTGAGAAGGGTGTATCCGAGGGTGAGAAGGTAGTCCGCGGCGCGGTCCTCGGCTTCGGCACCTAGACGTCGAGGAGGCATGGCTGGTTCACCATCGTCTTGACCGGCTCAAAGCTCCGGCGGTGGAGGGGGCACGGCCCCAATTCACGAAGGGCGGCGAGATGGCCCGGGGCGGCATAGCCAAAGTTGCTCTCGAACCCGTAGCCAGGGAACTCTTCGGCCGCCGACACCATGAGCCGGTCTCGGGTGACCTTGGCAAGGATGGACGCCGCGGCAACGGCGGCGTCCCTGCCGTCGCCCTTGACCCAGGCCTCGCACGGGCAGCACGGGTCAGGGGGCAGGGCGTTCCCGTCGATCCGGGCCGAGCGGGGGCGGGGTGTCAGCCCCGCCAGGCACCGGGACATCGCCGCCAGGGTGGCGCGCAGGATGTTATGCCGGTCGATGTCGGCGGGGCCGACGACCTCGATGTGCCAGGCCGCCGCCGCGACGATACGGTCAAAGGCCGCCTCACGGTCGGCGGGGGTCAGTCGCTTGCTGTCAACGACGCCTTGGGTGTCGAAGCCCAAGGGGAGGACGACGGCCGCGACCACGACCGGGCCGGCCAACGGGCCTCGGCCGGCCTCGTCGACTCCCGCCACGTGGGGGGCGAAGAGAAGGGACGGACTCACTTGAAAACGACGCGGGAGTTCAGGTCGCGCTTGTAGGTGGTCTCGCGGACATTGGTCTTACCGTCGGCGGTCTTGCTTTCGGCACGGACGACATAGCCACCCTCGGCAGTGAACGTGGTCTCTCCGTCGACCGTCGCGATCCCGCCCGCCTGGCCGACGACCTTCTCGTGAGTGACGATCTTGCCGGGCTTGAACTCCACTGTCCCGACGGTCATGAAGTCGGCGGTCGTGAAATAGTGGTAGGTCACCGCCTTCTTCTCCTCGTCCCAGCGGAAGATCGACTCGCCGCCGTACATGCCGTTGTTAAGCGAGTGGACGAGACGGACCGCCTTGCCGTTCAAGGCCCGCTCCCAGTGGGCGACATCGACCAGCGGACTCTCGGGGGTGCTGTTCTTGAAAACTCCCTTAAACGTCATGCCGAGGAGCGGCTTGAGGCCTTCGAGGTGAGGGTCGAGATATTCCTGGGCAGGGTTGGCAGTGGCCATGACACAAAGCAGCGCAGCAGCGACCATGGGTCATCTTGGCATAGGACGGCCAAGCCGATGTGGTGGTCGAAGACCTCGGGCTGACAATGTCAATCCCGGAATATTGAGAAGGGATGGGGCGGAAAACGGGACTTGAACCCGCGACCTCCTGAGTCACAGTCAGGCGCTCTAACCACTGAGCTACTCCCGCCACCCGGAGGCTTCATTATACCGCCGGGCCTACTGAGACTGGGCCGCCGGCTCTTCGGGCTTGACGGTGCTGTGTCCACTGACCGCGTCACAGGCGGCGAGGCTCAAGAGTGCGAGTGCGAGGACGATCAGGCGTCGCATACCCCCAGTATGGGGACTCCTGGCTGGTCGTTTATGTAGACGCAGTTCTGGGTCGGTGGTATAAAGTGGGGGTGGCCCAGGACAAGATCGTCGTCGTCGGAGCGCGCGAAAACAACCTGAAGAACATCACCGTCGAGATCCCTCGCGACAAGTTGGTCGTCATCACGGGTCTGAGCGGCAGCGGCAAGTCGAGCCTGGCTTTCCAGACCATCTATGCCGAGGGCCAGAGGCGGTATGTCGAGAGCCTGAGCGCCTACGCCCGCCAGTTCCTCGGGCAGATGGACAAGCCAGACGTCGACCATATCGAGGGCCTGTCACCGGCGGTGAGTATCGACCAGAAAACGGCGAGTCGTAACCCGAGGTCCACGGTCGGCACCGTCACCGAGATCTATGACTACCTCCGCATCCTCTTTGCGCGGGTCGGCGTCCCCTACTCCCCGGCGACCGGCAAGCCGATCAGCCGTCAGACAACGGACGAGATCGTCGATGCTGCCAAGGCCCTGCCCGAGGGGGCCAGACTCCAGATCCTCGCGCCGGTCGTCCGCGCCCGTAAGGGCGAGTACAAGAAGGAGCTGAAGGACATCCAAGCGGCCGGGTACGTGCGGGTCCGGGTCGACGGCGAGATGCACGAGGTGACCGACGACATCCCGATGGACCGCTACAAGCAGCACACCATCGAGGTGGTCGTCGACCGTTTGGTCATCAAGGAGGGCCTTGACCGGCGTCTGGCCGACTCGATCGAGACGGCCCTGAAAATGGGGAAAGGCTTGGTCACCCTGAGCCACCAGTTGGCGGACGCCAAGGGTGACGACTGGCACGACGAACTGTTCAGCGAGCACTACTCATGCCCCGAGTCGGGCTTCACGATGCCGGAACTGGAGCCCCGGATGTTTTCGTTCAACTCGCCGTTTGGCGCATGCCCTGAGTGCACGGGGCTGGGGACGAAGACGGAGTTTGACCGTGACCTTGTCGTCCCCGACCCGAGCAAGCCGGTACGCGACGGTGCGATCGCGCCCTTCGTCTACAAGAGCGGCGACGTCAAGGAGTGGTGGCCCCAGGTGCTCGACGGCGTGGGCCGGGCGGCGGGGTTCGACGCGTCGTTGCCCTTCGACAGCCTGTCAGAGGAGGCCCGCCGGGCGGTGTTCGAGGGCCTGCCCGAGCCGGTGTCCGTCATCACCCACTACGGCCGCACGGAGCGGACGTTCACCAGCCAATGGGACGGCGTGCTGGCTGTCCTGCGCAAGAAGTACGACCAGACCGAAAGCGAGTGGGTGAAGCGCGACCTTGAGCAGTACATGAGGACGGCCGCATGCCCGGAGTGCCGCGGACAGCGCCTTAAGCCCGAGACCCTGTGCGTGAAGATCGCGGGGAAGAACATCGCGGACGTGACCTCGATGTCGGTGGCCGACGCTTTTGCCTTTTTCTCGGGCATCAACGACCACCTGAACGCCCGACAACGGGCGATCGGCGAGCGGGCGGTCAAGGAAGTCCTGGAGCGGCTTCGCTTTCTCAACGACGTCGGCCTCGCCTACCTGAACCTCGACCGGTCGGCGAACACCTTGGCGGGCGGCGAGGCGCAACGGATTCGGTTGGCCACCCAGATCGGCAGCGGTCTGATGGGATGCCTGTACGTCCTGGACGAGCCGAGCATCGGGCTCCACCAAAGGGACAACCACAAGCTGATCGAGACGCTGGTGCGCCTCCGCGACCTCGGCAACACCGTGTTGGTGGTGGAGCACGACGAGGACACGATGCGCCATGCCGACTGGCTTATCGACATCGGGCCCGGCGCGGGCGAGCACGGCGGCGTCATCGTGAACGAGGGGCCGTACGACGAGTTTGTCAAACGGTCGTCACCGACGGCCGACTACCTGAACGGCAAGGCCGTGATCGACGTGCCGAAGGAACGTCGACGACCCGCCATGCCGCACCCGCTGGCCTCGGTCGGACGGGCCGCCGTGACCATCTCAGAAGCGGCCCCTCCTCCAGCCAAAAGGAGCCGCGCGGCCAAGGCCGAAGTCAGACCTTCATGATCTTGACCGGCACATAGACCTCGGTCACCCACCGGCTTGTGTCGGGTTCATCCTCGGGGTCCGTCACGTATCGTTCCCATGGCGGCCCGTCAGGTTGGAGCCCCAGCCTTGCGACTTCGGCCCACAGGGCCGCCCATGTCTCCTGCAGGCCGGCATGGGGTCCGGTGTGGGTGCCCATGAAGGCCTCGGTGCCCGGGAACTCCTTGATCGTCGCACCGGCGGCGGGCACGGTGCCCTCGGCCACGGGTACCACGCACTCCACCTGGACGTGCTGCGCCCACTCCAGGTAGTACACACACGGGGCGTCGGCCATGTCCGCCTCCGGGTTCGAGTTCCAGATGTAGCCGAGCAACCGTGGTATCTCGGCACCCAATTGGTCGGCAGGGCATGTCGTCCCTGCGACTAGGCCGGTGTAGGCCGGGTAATCGACAACTTGAAAATCAGCCACGCCCCATTGTGCTTGCTTTGCTGATATGGAGGTCAAGTGCAGGCCGGGCGACCCGACCCTAGCCGGAAGACCTTCTGTACGTGTAGACTGTCGTCGAGTATGTCGCACGGTTGGCTGGTGCTGAGGAACGCCCGCGGGCACAACTTACGCGGCATAGACGTGGCGTTCCCGCTGGGTCTCTTCGTCTGCGTGACGGGAGTCAGCGGGAGCGGCAAGTCGACGCTGGTCCAGGACACCCTTTTCCCTCGCCTGATGTTTGAGGTGTACGGCACTCGTGGAGCCTGGGAGCCCCATGACGGCCTGGAGGGGCACGAGCAGGTCGACAAAGTCATCGACATCGACCAGTCGCCGATCGGCCGGACACCCCGCTCCAACCCCGCCACCTACACCGGCACATTCGACATGGTCCGCGACCTCTTTGCGCGGACGCCCGACTCCAAACTGCGCGGCTACCAGCAAGGCCGGTTCAGTTTTAACGTCAAGGGAGGACGGTGCGAGGCGTGCAAGGGCGACGGCATCATCAAGATCGAGATGGTGTTCTTGCCCGACGTCTACGTGCCCTGCGAAGTGTGCAAGGGCAAGCGATACAACCGCGAGACCCTTGAGGTCAAGTACAAGGGCAAGAACATCTCGGAAGTCTTGGAGATGACTATCGAAGAGGCGTGCTCGTTCTTTCAGCCGGTGCCCAAGATCTACAAGAAGTTGGTCACGCTCCAGGAGGTCGGACTGGGATACCTCCGCTTGGGCCAGCCCGCCACAACCTTGAGCGGTGGCGAGGCGCAGCGCGTGAAACTCGCGTCCGAACTGTCCAAGCGGGGCACGGGGTCGACCTTTTACATCCTTGACGAGCCCACCACCGGACTCCACTTCGAGGACGTGCGACGGCTGCTCGCTGTCCTCCACCAATTGGTTGACCAAGGGAACACCGTCCTCGTGATCGAGCACAACCTTGACGTCATCAAGACCGCCGACTGGCTGATCGACATGGGGCCCGAAGGGGGCACCGGGGGAGGCAATGTCGTCGCGACGGGCACGCCCGAAGACATCGCCGCCGTCGAAGGCAGCTGGACGGGGCAGTACCTCCGGCCGATGCTGGCGGCAGCAAAGAAGCCCGGAAACGTCTAGGACGCCGGGGGCTCCCAGGCGACCAGCGGTATCTCCGTCGTCACGTTCACGTCCTCATGGTGGGGCACGACGCGGACAAGATAGCCCCGGTGACCCGGTCCGTCGCACTTGGCCGTGCCGGTGAAGGTGTGGACAGAACCGTCCGCGGACTCCCACGTGAGGTCGTAGAGGTCGATGTGGCGCAGCTCCCGGTTCGAGGTGACTTGGCCGGCGACGACCTGGACGCGCACGTCGTCGGGGCACAGGGTGCCGAGGTCGATCTGCGCGGTGACGTGGAACCCTGACCCGATGGTGGCCGACCGGTCTACCGTGTCGGTGACGCGCAAGATCTTCACGGCGGGCCACGCCTTGATCGCGTTGTCGCGCCATTGCAGGGAAGACTTCGCTCGTTCGAGACCGTTATCAACCAAACGGTTGAACATCTGTGACGCCGGCATGTAGCACCTCGACGTGTACTCGCGGACCATGCGCAGGGTGCTGAAGGTCGGGGCGAGC
>JAHBTB010000015.1 GCA_019638795.1 Fimbriimonadaceae bacterium
TTCGGGGCAGGGTAACGACGGACTGGGAGGCGGGCACACGGGCGACCTGTACGTGGTCGTCCATGTTTCGGACGACAGCCGGTTCGACCGGGAAGGCCAGACCCTCCGCACCGCCGTCGATCTCACGTTTGCCCAGGCTGCGATGGGAGACACTTTGGAGATCGAAGGGTTAGACGGCCTGATTGAGATCAATGTCCCAGCCGGCACCCAACCCGGCGACGTCCTCCGCGTCCGCAATGAGGGCCTGCCCCGGCTCCAGGGAGGGACCCGGGGCGACATGCTCGTCGAGACCAACGTGGTGGTGCCCACCAAACTCACCGAAGCGCAGGAAGCCTTGCTCCGTGAGTTCGCCGAAGTCAGCGGCGAACCGGTCCCGAAGGGACAGAAGAGTGACGGCTTCCTCGGCGGACTGTTCAAGAAGAAGAAATGAAGGCTTGGACGGAGGTAAGGGCGACCCTGCCCGACGAACCGGAGGACTGGTCGCTGTGGGCCGAGGTCTTTACCCGGCACGGTGTCGACGGGACGGTACAGACCGACACGCCGCCGACGATCAGCGGCTACCTTGCCCCGGGACGGGAAGACGAGTTAGGGCCCCTAAGGGCCGAACTGGAGTCTTTTGGCGCCGTCAGTGTGGCTGACCGTTTGGTTCCCGAAGAGGACTGGGCAGAATCTTGGAAGCAGTTCTTCCGGCCCCGGCGCGTCGGACGGCGGTTGGTCGTCCGCCCCAGTTGGGAAGACTATGAAGCGGGCGACGGGGACGTCGTCATCGTCCTGGACCCTGGCCAGGCCTTCGGCACCGGTGACCACCCCACGACCCGGGGCTGCCTAGAGATCCTTGAGTCGCTGTCGCCGCAGGGACTGGCGGTCGCCGACATCGGCTGCGGGAGCGGTGTTCTGTCGGTGGCGGCGATGCTCCTGGGAGCAAAGAGCGTCGTCGCGGTCGATGTCGACCCGCCCAGCGTCACCGCCACTCTTGAGAACGCCGTACGCAACGGCGTCACCGTCGACGCCCGTCAGGGGTTGGGGTTCGACCCCTTGCCAAATGACTCGACCTACGACCTTGTCCTGAGCAACATCATCAGCGCCGCGCTCATGGCCCTTGCCCCCGAGGCGGCGCGACGGACTCGTCCCGGTGGGCACTGGGTGGTGAGCGGAGTCATCGAGTCAAACTGGCCTGCCGTCCGCGAGGCCGCGACAAGGCAAGGCTTCACTTTGGAGACCACGATTCAGGAGAACGAATGGCTGGCCGCGTCGTTCCGGCGCTGAGGTCGTTGCCTCGGGCGTTCGTTGAACTGCCCAAGGATCTTCCGGCCCGGGTCGAACTCCCGGAGCCGGAGGCCCGCAAGTTTCGTCACGTCCTGCGACTGGGGACGGGGGACGAGGTAGCCCTTCTTCCCGGCGACGGCCGACTGATAAGGTGCACCCTCGACGGTAAAGAGGTCGTGCCGACCGAGGTCTTGTTCCCCGAGACCGAAGCGGCTCGACGCGTCACCGTCGCACTAGGACTGCCCAAACCAGACAAATTGGAAGAGAGCGTCCGTATGGCCACCGAACTGGGTGCCGCGCACTTCATCCTGTTTCCCGCCGAACGAAGCGTCGTCCGGTGGGACCCGGCCAAGTTTGCCAGCCGCCTCAGCCGGTTGGAGGCCATCGCGAGAGAGGCGGCTGAGGTCTCGTTCCGTACGATGCTCCCTGGGTTCACCGTCCTGATGTCTCTACGGCAGCTGCTGGACCAGACGCCCGACGCGCTCGTCCTCAGCGAGAGTGAGACGGCCCCGGCCCAGTGGCCGGCACTGGGAGGGGCAGCGACGTTGGTCATCGGCCCTGAGGGGGGCTGGGCTCCAAAGGAAGTGGAAATGGTCGGCGACCGTGCGGTCTCGCTTGGGCCGCGTGTCTTGCGGGTCGACACCGCCGTCGCCTCGGCCTGTGCCATCGCCTTGGCACGACCGGTAGAATCGGCGCATGCGCATTGACGGGCGACAGCCCGACGAACTCCGGCCCACGAAGCTGGAACGAGGCTTCGCCAAGTTTGCCGAAGGATCCTGCCTGATCACGATGGGTGACACCCACATGCTGGTGACGGCCACCGTCGACGACCGAGTCCCGCCTTGGCTGAAAGGCCAGGGGCAGGGGTGGGTGACGGCTGAGTACGCCATGCTCCCCCGGAGCGGTCGGCAACGAAACCAGAGGGACGGCAACCGCGGCCCCAACGGCCGGTCCATGGAGATCCAGCGCCTGATCGGGCGGGCCCTTCGGGCGGTGGTGGACATGGAGGCCCTCGGTGAGCGGACCATCACCCTGGACTGCGACGCCCTGCGCGCCGACGGAGGTACCCGCACTGCCGCGATCACCGCGTCGTACGTCGCTTTGGTCGACGCCCTCGACTGGATGAGCAAGCAACGGATGCTGAAGAAGAAAGTGCTCAAGGACTCCCTCGCCGCCGTCAGCGTCGGCGTCGTGAACGGGGTCGAACTCCTGGACTTGTGCTACGAGGAGGACTCCAAGGCCCAAACCGACATGAACGTCGTCATGACGGGGAGCGGCAAGTTCGTCGAGGTCCAGGGAACGGCCGAGGCCGACCCGTTCAGTGCGGAGACCCTAGGCAAGTTGCTTGCCTTGGCAAAGAAGGGGATCAGCGAACTCACCGACATGCAAGAAGCCGTCCTGGGGCACTAGGTTTGCGTCTTGTCGTCGCCACCCACAATGCCAAAAAGGCGGGCGAAATGACCTCCATCCTGAGCGGGCGGTTTCCCGACCTTGAAGTCGTCACGCTGGCCGCCTACCCCGGGGCGCCGGAGCCCGAGGAGACGGGGACGACCTACGCTGAGAACGCCGTGATCAAGGCGGAAAGTGCTGCGGACTTCACCGGCGAATGGTGCGTCGCCGACGACGCAGGACTGGAGATCGACGCCCTACCTGGCGAGCTCGGCGTCTACAGCAAGCGGTTCGCCGGCGAGGACACGCCGTTTCCCGAAAAGATGTCCTTGATTCTGGAGCGGCTTCATGGGGTGCCCGACGACCAGCGTGGGGCACGGTTCCGTTGCTGTGTCGCAGTGGCCCGAAATGGACGTCCGACGGAGGTCTTCGAGGCCACCTGCGAGGGCCGGATCGCCCAGCAGCCGAGCGGGGCCGGCGGCTTTGGTTACGACCCCATCTTTTGGCTGGTCGAGCGGGGTTGCACGATGGCGGACCTGACTGCCGAAGAGAAGCACGAGGTCAGCCATCGGGGCAAGGTCCTCCGCGCCTTTGCCGAGGCTTGGCCGCAGTTGGTGGCGGGCCCCATGGCAACCTGACGGGCCCGATAGCGTAAAGTCGTGGCATGAGAGCGTTTAGCGTCGCTTTGCTCGTGGGGTTGCTTGTCAGCCCGGCCCTCGCAACCCAAGACAAGGTCGATTTGACCTGGAAGCCCAAGGTCGGCGAGACCAAGAAGTACAAGCTGGAAGTCAACATGTCGCTTGATCTGGGTGGTCAGACCGGCGACATCAAGGTCAGCATGATCAACGTCAACAAGACGACGAAGATCGACGGGGACAAGGTGACCACCGAGGGCAGCATCGAGAAGTTCACGATGGCCTTCAACGGTAATGAAGCCGATCCTTCCCAGGCCGGTGGCCCCGATCCGTCCGACGTCAAGACGATCCAAGTCCGGAGCCTCAAGACCGGCGAGGTCCTGAGCACGGAGACCACGGGCACGGGGGAGGTTCCGCCCCAGAACCCGCGTATCGAGGCCATGGGGTTCTTCTGGCGCCCCGACGTCCAGGCGAAAGTTGGTGACTCGTGGACCAAGGAGCTCAAGAAGGACGAGAAGAAGGGCACCGAGGCGAGCACCGCCAAGTTCACCGCCGCCGGCGAAGAGGTGGTGCTGGGTAAGAAGTGCTGGAAGGTGACCTACGCCTACACCGAGACCGGGATTGAAAAGCCGTTCGGGGCGACGGGCACGTTCTGGATCGACCAGGCCGACGGGACGCCAGTGAAGTACGAGGCGAACTACGAAAACGTCGTGTTCCAAGAGGGACTACCGCCGACCTCCGCGAAGGTCTCCATGGTCTTGGTGTCCTGAGACCCTTCGCGCCCCTCGCGTTTGTCGGGGCCGTGGTGACCACCGCGGCCCCGGCCTTGTGCCTGGCCAGCTCGGGCAAGCTCTTTGATGCGGCCGTCAACCCCGACCCAGTCGACCCGGTCTGGGGATGGCACGCCGTCGGAGGCCGGTCGCCGGAGGCATCGACCCTGGACACCATGGCGGACCGGCGGGAAATGTCCGGTTGGTGGGTCGATTTGGGTCAGGCCGGCGCCCCTCCAGACGGGTTGGACCTCGTCGTGGTCGTCGATTTGGCCAAAGAGTCCCACGCGTCACGCCACCGGGCCGGGCTGTCCGTCGCCCTGACCACCAAGGCGGGGAAGTCGGTCGTCGTGAACCTTTGGGAGAGCGAAGCCTGGCTCGCCGGAGACGATCCCCTGACTGGCAAGGGCGAGTCTCTCCAGTTGCGGACTTCGGGCCGGCACGAGGTCACCATCGAGGAGGCCGGGCAGTCGGCGGCCGTCTTGGTCGACGGCCAGCGCATCGGGCGTGTGCCGCTCCGCGATTTGTCCCTTGTCGCCGGTGTGCCCGACGGATATCTCAAGCCGGGTTCCGTCTTTTTCGGTGACGCAAGCACGGGTGCCGGGTGCCAGGCCACCCTGCGGTCGGTGACTTGGCGGTCGCGCGGGGTCGACGTCGACTTGGCGAGGGCGGTGCTGTCGACGTCCCTCGTCGTGGCCGCGGGGGGCGGGCTTGTCGCGACTTTCCTACGCCGTCGACCGCGCGAGCGGCACACCGGCCGGGTCTACATCGAGCGGCGCTGACCTATTCCGGTGGCGGTGCCGGGGGCGGGGCGGCATGGGCGGCCTCGCACTTCTTTTGGAAGAACCACTCGTTGACCCAGATCGCACGGGTCGACACACTGACCAGCATGTCGGGCAAGACCTGGGGCGTGTAGAGCGTGTTGGGGACGAAGACGCGGAAGGCGAGCCTGCCCTCGTGGGCGCACCAGGAACCGAGCACGTGACAGCGCTTGTAGTCGGTCCGCTCCAGTCCGTTGAGGTCGAGGACGAGATGGCCGATCGCCTCGGTGCTGAGCTTCAAGGGGACCGTCATGGTGATGTGCAACCCGTTGCCCAGATAGCTGTGCGGCTGGTCGGTGCGGGCGGTCACGTGGATGTTGCCTTCGCCGCAGCCCCACTCAAACTCTGCTTCTAGGCGTGAACTGCGGTCACTTTCAAACTGGACGGCCTCCCGTTCCATCACCCACGTTCCTTCGCGCCACTCCTCGGTGTCGATCCAGCGGCTGGGATGCATGCCTGCCTGCCAGAAAAACTTGTGGGCACTTTTGAGCAGCGGGTGGGGCTCTTCGCGCATGCCGGCCGTGGGGTGGCCGCTGACCGCTCTGACCGCGTGGAGCTTCTCGACCAATCGGTCGATCATCAATTGGGCGTCGTATACCTGGAGGGCCGTCGCCGCTAAGACGGTGCGCCGGAGCCAATCGACGTTTTCGTCGGCAAGATACACGGAGCAGTGCAACTTGAACGTGTCCGTGGCTTGGTCGTAGACCGGCCCGCTGAACGAGCAGTCGTCCATCTCGTCTTCCAGCGCGAGGGCAAGGTCGCGCATGTGCCCGCGCCCTTTCAGGAAGTCGGTCTCCGCGGTCACCCGGTATGTGACGGTGGACTGGCGGAAAATTCCTTCGTCGGTCTTGATGGTCTGGCAGAAGTCGCCCGGCCACCAGGTGAACCCATGGACGTCGTCAAGGACGTGCTGGTCGTCGATCCGCAACGTGTCGTGGATCTCGCGCACCACGCCATGCCCCAGCGCGAACCCTTCACGCCAAGACACGCGACCTCCGTATAGCAAAGACAACCATATGTAAACAATACCTACGGCCCACCCGGGGGATGGATTCTGTAAACTTCTGTCAATTGGAGAAACTAGTAGACGCATGAGCACCTAGTTGGTGTATCATGGGAGCATGTCGCTGAAGCAACATCTGATCGACAACAACAACTCCGTTTCTGCTCAGTTCTTCGCTGCCGTGGACAAGGTGCCGGCCGACAAGGCCGGTTGGAAGCCTCTTGACAACGGTCGCTCCGTCCTCGATATCGCCGCCGAGGTCGCCCTGAGCACGACGTGGCCGCTGGTCTTCATGCCTGGTGCCCCCAAGTTTGAGATGACCGACGAGGTCATGGAGCAGTTCATGGCGGAAAAGGCGGCCCTGACCACGGTGGCCGCATGCAAGAAGGTGGCTGAGGAGGGCCTCGCCAAGACCAACGCCGCGCTGGCTGGCTTGACCGACGAGCAACTTGCCGAACCGATCGAGACGTTCTTTACCCCTGGGCCGACGCCACGGTCCAACGCCTTGACCGTCTTCGCTGACAACGCCCGGTACCACACCGGACAGATCAACTACATCCAGACCCTGTACGGGGACATGAGCTTCCCCTGAGTCCGTGAAGTTCCCCTCCTCTATGATGGGGAGGGGAAGTCCGGATTTCCTTGAACTCCAATGCAGATAGCAAACCCTTCCCTCGTCGAACTCTTTGACCATATCCTTGGTGGCTACGAAATCCCCAAGCCTACGGGTCTCGCTCGCATGCGGAGAGAGGTTGCGGCAGAGAGGCATCCGGCGAGCCCTTACTCGCCGCTCACCAACCTTGCCCATGCCGTCCTCTGGCAGGACGCCTGGCTGAAGTCGCTTGTCGGGGTGAAGACGGCGGGGCCCGACCTCTGGAACAACGACTTTCGGATCCCCGAGCCCGAGGAATACGAAGGTCTCCGCAAGCGGTTTGTCGAGGGGCTACGGGTAGCCCGTGCTTTTGCCGCAGGCGAGAAGCACGTCGAAGTCACAGAAGAGAAGGCGACCACGACCTTGCTCAAGATTGCGGTCCACGCGAGCTATCACATGGGCCAGATCAACCTGCTCCGCCGTCTCAAGGTCTCCTGAAATCAGGTAAGGACCCGAGTCCGGTTTGGCACGCATATTGCATGGACCTGACTCATAGTATGCGTCTGCGCAACATCCTCTTGACCACCGCGGCCTTGTCGGTTCTGGCTGTCCAGGCCAACGCGAACCTCGTCGTGAACGGCGACTTTGAAGCCGATGCGTTTCCGGTCGGCAGCTTCGCCGTCGTCCCGCCTGCCACGCTCACCGGCTGGAATGTCTTTGGCGGTACTGTCGCCGGTATCGGCGTCGGCTATCTCAGTGCTCCGAGCCAGGAACTTGACCTGAGCGGCATCACGGACACCTCGGGCAGCGGCATCGACCAGTCTTTCGCCACCGTCGTCGGCCAGCAGTACCTTGTCACGTTCGACGTCTACACCGGAAACGGCGGCTCGATCGGCGCGAAGATTGACGGCAACCTGATCGTCAGTGGTATTGACTCCCCGGCTGTCCGAACTCCGTACACCTTCAATTTCGTCGCCAGTAACGCCTCGACCAACCTGGCGTTCGTTTCCGAACAGGGGCACATCACCCACATCGACAATGTCAGCGTGGAGTCGGTGCCCGAGCCGGCCAGCATGGCTGTCTTGGGTCTCGGAGCCCTGGCGCTCCGCCGGAAGAAGAAGGCCTGAGTCCAAACTCAGACAAAGAAAACGGCCCCCTACTTCTCAGTAGGGGGCCGTCCTGTTGCTACGGCGACGCCTTTAGTGGGCGTGACCTTCGTCTTCGTCCTTCGGAGTCTCGGCGATCGCTGCTTCGGTCGTCAGCAACAGGGCCGAGATCGAAGCGGCGTTCTGGAGGCATGCGCGGACGACCTTCGTCGGATCGACGACGCCGGCCTTCATCAGGTCTTCGAACTCAAGGGTGGCGGCGTTGAAGCCTTCACCCTTCTTACCGGTCTTCACCTTCTCGACGATGACCGAGCCTTCGACGCCGGCGTTCTCAGCGATCGTCCGGAGCGGGGCCTCGATGGCCTTCCTGACGATGTTCAGACCAATCGCCTGGTCACCTTCGAGGTTGACGCCCTTGAGGCCGGCCGCGCCGGCCTGGAGGAGGGCAGAGCCGCCCCCTGGGACGATGCCTTCTTCCAGGGCCGCCCGGGTCGCCGCCAGGGCGTCCTCGATGCGTGCCTTGCGCTCCTTGAGCGCGGTCTCGGTGGCAGCGCCGACCTTGACGACTGCGACACCGCCGGACAACTTGGCGAGGCGCTCTTGGAGCTTCTCCTTGTCGTAGTTGCTGTCGGTCGTCTCGATCTGCCGCTTGATCTGGTTGATCCGGCCCGTGATCGCGTCCTTCTTGCCCTTGCCGCCGACTACCGTGGTGTTGTCCTTGGTGATGACGACTTTGCTCGCGGTGCCGAGCATGTCGAGGCCGACGTTCTCCAGCTTGAGCCCGAGGTCTTCGGTGATGAACTGGCCACCGGTGAGGATGGCCATGTCTTCCATCATCGCCTTGCGGCGGTCACCGAACCCCGGGGCCTTGACGGCCACAACGGGGAGGTTGGCCCGCAAGCGGTTCAGGACGAGGGTCGCGAGGCACTCGTTCTCCAAGTCTTCGGCGACGATGACGAACGGGCGACCGGAGCGGACGACCTTCTCCAGGACGGGGACGAGGTCTTGGACGGCGGCGATCTTCTTCTCGAAGAAGAGGATCATCGGGTCCTCGTAGACGGCCTCCATCCGGGTGGCGTCGGTGATGAAGTAGGGCGACAGGTAGCCCTTGTCGAACTGCAGGCCGTCGACGATGTCGAACGTCGTCTCCGTGCCCTTGCTCTCTTCAACGGTCACCACGCCGTCCTTGCCGACCGTGTCGATGACCTGGGCGGTCATCTCGCCGATCTCCGCGTCTTTGGCGCTGATGGTGGCGACTTCGGTCATGCCCTTCTTGCCCTTGACCGGGGTGCTGAGCTTCTTGAGCTCGTCGACGATGGCGTCGACGGCGGTCTCGATACCCTTTTTGATCTGGAGCGGGTTGCTACCGGCGGCCACGTTGCGGACGCCTTCCTTGAAGATCGCCTGGGCCAAGACGGTGGCGCTGGTCGTGCCGTCGCCCGCGAGGTCGTTGGTCTTACTGCTCACCTCACGGATGAGCTGGGCGCCCATGTTTTCAAAGCGGTCCTCGACCTCGATCTCCTTGGCGATCGTCACGCCGTCGTTGATCACGGTCGGCGAACCGAACTTCTTCTCAAGGACGACGTTGCGTCCACGGGGGCCGAGAGTCACCTTGACGGCGTTGGCCAGCTTGTCGACGCCGCGCTCGATCTGGGCGCGGGCGTCGTTGCCGAACTTCAGGTCCTTGGCGGCCATGACCTTACTTCTTGGCTCCTGCCGGCACCTTCGCCTCGGTCAGCACGGCCAAAACGTCGTCGGCGCGCAGGATGATGTAGTCCTTGCCGTCGACGGTGACTTCGGTGCCGCTGTACTTGCCGTAGAGGACGGTGTCCCCCGTCTTGACGTCGACCGGGGCGGTCTTGCCGCTGTCCAGCGTCTTGCCCGGGCCGACGGCCAAGACAGTGCCGCGCAACGGCTTCTCTTTGGCCGAATCGGGGAGGAGGATGCCGCCAGCGGTCTTCTCTTCAAAAGCCGCCGCTTCGACGACGATGCGGTCATGCAAGGGTTGCAGCTTCATGTTCTTGTTCTCGTTTGGCCCCGGCGGGGCGGGGCATGGTTCGGGCGGGCATGGCCGGCCCACGACGATTGGCAGTCTACACTCGGGAGTGCTAATCCCGGGACCAATTTCAGTGTGTTCGCCTAACATGACGGCCCGCCTTGCCAGGCAAGGCGGGCCGTTGGTCTCCACTCCGGAATGACTTACTTGCGGCGGCGGCGGGCCAAGAGGGCCGCGCCGGCGGCGAGGACAGCCATGGTCGCCGGCTCGGGCACGGCTTCCTTACCGTTGATGCCCAGGCTGATCTGGGTCGGCCAGCCAGATTGCAGACTTGTCTTGAACCAGTCTGTGCCACCCGACAAGCCAAAGGAGCCACCCGGGTTGCGGGCCCACGAGTCAACCGAGGTGTCGGACGACTCCATGTGGAACGCCTGGCCATGGGCGCCGAAGTCGGCGATGCCGGTGAAGGTCACAAAGTACGTACCGGCGTCAATCACCGGCACCAACGAGGCGTCGCCGACGAAGTTGAACAAGGTGCCGCTGACGTTGGTCATCGTGGCACTCAGGACACCGTCATAAACGATGTCGCTTCCGGAGCTGGCGCCGCCGGGCGTGTGCTGGGTCGACGGGGCGCTGCCGTCGAATTTGGAGATCGTCAGGCGACCGCTGTTGACACCGTCGGCGATCCAGGTTCCGCTGTCGGTCAGTCGCGTCTGGACGTCGGCGAGTTGGACACTGGTGGCAAACGTGACGACGTTGCCGGCACCCGTCGAATAGTCAGGGAAGTCGCCGAACTCTTGGTCGACGATACCGGTGCCACCGTCATTGGCCTGGGCCAGATACAGGTTTCCGGAGAGCTGGGCGTGAGCAAATGCGCCAAGGGCGGCAAGGGTGGTCAAGAGGGCTAGTCTTTTCATCGTTCTTCGTACTCCAATCCATAAACCCGACGCAGTCGGTTCCATGAACCTCATTTTCACCAAGCAAATCTGCAAGGTGCCTATAACCATAATATATGAAGGCCCAGAAAAACACTGGGCCCAAGGATTTCCTGGTGAAATTGCCGGGGGAGTTCTTGACCGGTCAACTAATTGTCGGCCATCAACGGGTCCGGCGGAGGAGCGTCACCCGCCCGACCTCGACCCATTCGGCGACGAGAATGTCACCGTTGGCCAGGTAGATCGCCTGGTGTGGGTTGATGAATTTGCCCGGGATGAACTTGGAGCGCGGCTCGGCCCGCAAGTTACTGGGATGTCCGTCGCCCAGTTGGACGACGACTTTGTTGTCTTCGTCCAAGATGGTCACGACCGAGTCAAGGTCGGGGCAGACCACCTCCTTGCCACGGATGTCGAAATTGCAAGGTAGACGGAGCCCGTCGGTCACGAACTTGATGTGCTGCCCGTCAAGGTCGAAGTACTGCATCCGGTGGTTCGCGCGGTCGGCGACGGCAAGGACAGGCGTCCCGAACCGGTCGTCGAGCCACAGGCCATGCGGACAGTTGACTTTGCCCGGTTCGTCCCCGAGCCCCCCAAAGGTCTTCTTCCAGTGACCGTTCCGGTCATAGAAATGAAGGTAGCTGGACCCATAACCGTCGCCGACGCAGAAGTCTCCGTTGGGCAAGAAGGCGACGTTGGTCGGAACGAAGGCATGCTTGTCATCGTAGACTCCGGGCTCCTTCGGCGTTCCAAAAGCCCAGACCTGGACACCGTCAAGCGTGGTCTTGACGACCTCGCGCTTGTGGGTGTCGCAATGGTAGAGAAACTCGCCTTCAGGTTCCTTACGCAGGGCCAGGCCGTGTGACCCGCCGTCGAACCGGCCGCCCCAAGAGGTGATGAACTGTCCGTCGGCGGTGTAGACGCACACGCCGTCGCGGATCCTGCTCTCCTTATTGACGGTGTGGCAGAGGTAGATCCGTCCCGCCGAGTCTTGGGCCAACCCATGGGTGTTGCCGAAGACCATTCCTTCCGGCGGGGTCAGCCAGTCATGGATGCACTCGTACTTGTGGGAACCCTTGCCCAGAATGATCTTTTCGTCAGTCACGCCCATCGATATCCGCCCCATCGCCGCCCCGGCGGCGGCTGCTGCCGTGCGGCCCAGGAATTGGCGCCTGGTCAGGTCGTCCATGACCTCATCCTGGCATATTTTGTGGGGGATCGGTCGACAGCTTCTATGGCGTCTGGCGAAGCTTGACGGGGGGAGCCGCCATGAGTGCCCCACCCTTGGCCTTGGCCGCTTCTTCGTCGCCCTTCATCTTTGCCAAAAGGGCCTTGTACGCCGGTTCGCCACGAAGGATGGCAAGGTCTTCGTCCTGGTCAAGGAAAGTGACACTCTTGAAGCCCTTGTCGACGGCCTGGACGAGGTGCTCCATGGCGTCGGCTTTGCGGCCCAGCCGCGCCTCGGCGCATGCGACGTCATAAAGGCAAAGCGACTCGTTGTAACCGAGCTTGAGGGCCTGCCAGAAGCCGACGAGGGCGTCTTCGTAGCGGCCCAACTTATGATGGGAGAAGGCTAGGAGAAAGACCGACTCGGCGTCTTTGGGCCGCAACCGCGTCATCGCCTCGTAACCGCGGGCCGCCCGTCCCCAGTCCTCCTGAACGAAGGCCGCCTTGGCCGTCACCTTCGTGTCCTCTACCTTCGTCGTCTGGACGGTCGACCACGCGAGGTAACCGCCTGCGGCAAGGATCAAAAACGAGACCAAGAAGAGGAGGCGGGACATCTTGATGACTCTCAATACGAGGATGTGTCCTGGATTTGTTCCAGATATCGGTCATTTAACCCCAGGCGGCGACCCACCCCCATCATTAACATAGATTCGGGTTTAATGGAACCCTCTCACTCATGAAGGACAAGCTCGACGAGGCAGACGTTAAGATTCTTCGGTTGCTGCAAGCCGACGGGCGTATGACGAACGCCGACCTCGCCCGAAAGATCGGCCTGTCGCCGCCGTCGATGCTCCAGCGTGTGCGCAAGCTCGAGGAGGCGGGCTACATCAAGGGATACTACGCCGAGCTCAGCCCGGAGGCCCTCAACTACCAGTTGCTTGTCGTGGCGATGGTGAGCCTTTCCTTGCACCAGGAGGGGTCGATCGAGCAGTTCCGCAACGCCACCCGGGCGGTGCCGGAGATTCTGGAGGTCCTCCACATCAGCGGCGAGTACGACTTCATGCTCAAGGTCGTGGCCCACGACATGCGCGACTATGAGCGCATCGTGACCACCCACATCAGCTCGATCAAGGCGGTGGGCAAGATCAACAGTTGCTTCGTTTTGGCGGTGAACAAGCAAGGGACGGCACTGCCTCTGTAAACTGCGGGCCGCCATGCCCCGGTTGTCGATGCACCTCGCCGACGAGCGGCACTACGATGCCCTCAACCACATTTGGGCGCACGTTTACGGTGACGGCGACACGAGTGAGGCCCTTGACCCGCCCGGCGAGGGCACCAGCTTCTGGATCGGCTACTGTGACGACACCCCGGCCTGGGCGGCCCAGGTCCACACGTACCAGATCGTCCGACGGCCCTGGCCGTTCACCCTCAAATGCGCGGGGGTGGCCGCGGTGGCGACTTTGGTCGAGCACCGGAACTCGGGTTTGGCCCAACACTGCATGCACCAGTTGCTCCTCGAGGCCCGGTCGGCCGGGTTCGACGTGAGCATGCTCTACGCTTACCGGGACTCGTTCTATCGCAAGGTGGGCTATGCGGCTTGTGGCTGGCGGTGGCGCATCAAGGTGCCGGCGACGCGCATGCCCAAGACCGAGTCTGTCTTGACGGCAAGGCAGGTCCGCCCCGAGGACGCCGAAACGGTGCTCGGCCCCTGCCACCGCCAGTTCATCGAGACCTTCTCCGGGTCGTCCCGGCGCGACGCGGTCGATTGGAAGGACCGTCTGGGGAAGAAGCCGCCGTTCATCTATGCGGTCGGCGACCCGGTGGAGGCGTACTTTTGGGCGCGTCCCCAAGGCTTTTGGAACGAGTTGGAGATCGGCGAGTTCGCCTGGTCCACGCGACGTGGTTACAACGCCGCCCTGGCCGTGGTCCGGGGGATGGCCAACAACCAGACCCACGTCATTTGGAACGAACCGCCCCGGTCTCCCTACCTGGCCCGCCACATTGACCACGGGACGGAAGTCTCCGTCCACCGGCCGACCATGGCCCGGGTGCTGGACTGGCCGGGTCTGGTGGCAAAGATCCCCGGCGGCGAAGGGCTTGTCGTCGAAGTAGACGACCCATGGATCGCCGAAAACAACGGTCGGTGGGCCTGCGGTCCCTCGCCGAGACGGACCGACGCAGAAACGAATGCGAGCGGCCCGGTCAGCGCCTGGGCCCAAGCCCTGTTCGGCGAGCCAAGCCTCGAAGACCTCATGATCGAAGGAGATTTAGCGATAGAGACGTCACATGCCGACGAATTGAAGGCATGGATGCCAGCATCGCCCGTCGTTTGTATGGAATTCTACTGACGCTATGCCAGACTACTGTATCGACACCCAGCTTGTGTGGCTGGGTTCCCGCCCTGACCCGGAACATGGGTCGGTCACTCCTCCGATCTTCCAGTCGAGCACGTTCAGCCAGTCCTCGCCTGGCGTATACGGCCAGTACGACTACACGCGGACCGACAACCCCACACGCACGGTGTTGCAGTCGATGCTCGCGGCCAGCGAGGGGGCAAAGTACGGTCTGGCGTTCAGTTCGGGCATGGCCGCCATTGACTGCGTTTTCGGCCTCCTTAAAGCCGGCGACCATGTCCTGACCAGCGACGACCTTTACGGCGGCACGTACCGCTATCTCGAAGACGTCGTCAAGTACCGGGGCGTCGATTTTGATTTCGTCAACATCGCAGACGAAGAAGTCCTCCGCGCGTCGATCAAGCCGAACACGAAGTTGATTTGGGTCGAGTCTCCGACCAACCCCCTGTTGAACCTGGTGGATGTCGGCATGGTGGTGAGGGTTGCGAAGGAGAAGGGGATCTGGACGGCCATGGACAACACCTTTATGAGCCCGTACTTCCAGAAGCCGCTGTCGTTGGGCGTCGATTTCGTCATGCATTCGATGACCAAGTACATCAACGGGCACAGCGACGTGATCATGGGGGCGGTCATGACGAACGACGACGAGGCGTACACACGGCTGAAGTATCTGCAAAACGCGGTAGGCCCGACTCCGTCGCCCTTCGACTGCTTTCTTGCGATCCGTGGCATGAAGACCATGGGCGTCCGCATGCGGCAGCACGCATCCAACGCCCAGCACGTCGCTGAGTGGCTCCAGTCCCATCCCAAGGTCGACAGCGTCCTCTACCCCGGCTTACCGGTCCATCCCCACCACGACCTGGCCAAGCGCCAGATGACCGGATTCGGGGGGATGCTCTCGTTCCGGGTGAAGGGCGACGTCGAGGCGACGAAGCGGTTCCTGACCTCGACAAAGCTGTTCACGCTGGCGGTTTCTTTGGGTGGGGTCGAGAGTCTGGTCGAGCAACCCGCCACGATGACCCATTTCGAAATGCCCAAGGAGGTGAGGGAAGCGGTAGGCATCACCGACAACCTGGTCCGCGTCAGTGTGGGCATCGAAGACGCCGCCGACCTCTGTGCGGACTTAGACCAGGCATTGGCCAACGTTTGAACCGTCTCGTCGTGATTTGTCGCGACTGTGCGGGCCACGTGCTTGCGGGGCCGCATGACCCGCATTTACACCAGGATTGTAGCGATTCGCCGGTATTTTTGCTCCCTGGTAGCAAGAATGTGATAATTTTATGGTTCAGTGCGGTGCAGATTTGTGAGGCCGCCTGATTCTCGATACGCAAGGAGACATTTCACATGAACCGAACTTCTCTCGTTCTTGCCCTTTCAGTGTTGACCCTGGCTGGGTCGGCCGTCGCATCGGCCAACTTCACCGGATACTACGACCATGCCAACTGGACATTTGAGCAGTTGGCTGGCGGCGACGGTCACGTCGTGTCGGCGGACGCGGACACCCTTGTCCTGCTTGGGGACGAGTCCGACACCGGAGGCGACGACTACTACTGGATCAATGCGGAGGCCGACGGCAACTTCAGCTTTGACTGGCTCTACAACTGCGACGACGACCCTGGTTTCGACGGTGGCTACTATGTCGTCGACTCCCTGGGTAATTTCACCCTGCTGTCGGACACAGACGGTGATTCAGGCCATGTCGACGTCGCCGTCACCGCCGGCCAGTTGATCGGCTTCAACGTCTATTCGTTCGACGGGTTCTTCGGTGGGCCGATGCTGACGATCACCAATTTCAGCGCACCGGTCAATTCGGTCCCCGAGCCGGCCACGATGGCCGTCCTCGGTCTCGGGCTGGCTGCGGTCGCCCGACGCCGCAACCGCAAGTAATCACGGAACCGGCCGATTGACGGGCCCCCGCCTTTGGTGGCGGGGGCCCGTCGGCCTGTCAGGACGTCACTTTGGCTGGCTCAAAGGAGAACCGGCCGTCGGCGAAGTCCACGACGACGGTCTGGTCGTCGGACACCTTGCCCTCCAAGAGGGCCATGGCGAGGGGGTTCATGACCTCCTTTTGGACGGCCCGTTTGAGGGGTCTGGCACCGAAGACCGGGTCGAACCCGATCGCAGCGAGTTCGGTCAGGGCTGCCTCGGTGACTTCCAGAGTCACGCGACGGTCGGCCAGCCGTTCGGCAAGGTGGGCGATCTGGATCCGGACGATCTCCTTGATCTGAGTGACACCCAGGGCACGGAACACGACGATGTCGTCGAGCCGGTTGATGAACTCGGGCCGGAAGTGGTGGCGGAGTTCGGCCGTCACCTTCTTCTGGACCTCTTCGAAGTTCTCCTCGTCCAGCGGCCCTTCACTGTAGTAGTGGCTGCCGATGTTGCTGGTGAGGATGACGACCGTGTTCTTGAAGTCCACGGTATGGCCTTGGCTGTCGGTCAGCCGGCCGTCGTCCAGCAGTTGGAGGAGCACGTTGAACACCTCGGGATGTGCCTTCTCGACCTCGTCGAGGAGCACGACTGAATAGGGTCGACGCCGCACTTGCTCGGTGAGCTGGCCCCCTTCCTCGTAGCCGACGTAGCCCGGAGGCGCCCCGATGAGACGGGCGACAGTGTGCCGTTCGCCGTACTCGCTCATGTCGATCCGCACCATGGACTTTTCGTCGTTGAAGAGCACCTCGGCAAGGGCCTTGGCCGTCTCGGTCTTACCGACACCGGTGGGGCCCAGAAAGAGGAACGACCCGACCGGACGGTTAGGGTCGCCGATACCGGCCCGACTTCGTCGGATGGCGTCGGCGAGCAGTCGCAGTGCCTCGTCTTGGCCGATCACCCGGCGGCCGAGTTGCTCTTCCAACCGGACGAGCTTGGCCATTTCGCCCTGCATCATCTTGTTGACGGGGATCCCGGTCCACTTGCTGACGATCTCGGCGACGTCGTCGGCCTCGACCTGAAGCTTCATCATTGGCGACGCTCCAGACTCACCCTCCATCGCCTCCTGGGTCTCGGCGAGCGCCTTCTCAAGGTGGGGGATCCGGCCGTGCATGAGCTCGGCCGCCTTCGTCCAGTCGAGGTCTCGCTCGGCGGCCTGGAGTTCCAGTCGTGAGGTCTCGATTTGCTCCTTGAGGGCGCGGACTTCTTCGATCTTGTCCTTCTCACGTGACCACTGGGCGCGGAGAGAGTCAGCTTGCTCCTTCGCCTCGGCAAGCCTGCGTTCGGTCACCTGAAGCCGTTCCTGGCTGGCTTGGTCCGTCTCCTTCTTGAGCGCCTCGCGGTCGATTTCCAGCTGGCGCATCTGTCGTTCGATGACGTCAAGCTCTTGGGGGACGCTGTCAATCTCGATCTTGAGGCGGCTCGCCGCCTCATCGACGAGGTCGATCGCCTTGTCAGGCAGCTTGCGCTCGGTGATGTAGCGGTTGCTCAGGGTGGCCGCCGCGACCAACGCGCTGTCGGTGATCCGCACCCCATGGTGGATCTCGTAGCGTTCCTTAAGGCCGCGCAGGATGGAGATCGTCTCTTCGACGCTGGGTTCACCGACGAGGACGGTCTGGAAGCGGCGTTCGAGAGCCTTGTCCTTCTCAATGTACTGGCGGTACTCATTCAGAGTCGTCGCGCCGATGCAGCGGAGCTCACCTCGGGCGAGCATCGGTTTCAGCATGTTGGCCGCGTCCATGCTCCCCTCGGCGCGCCCTGCGCCGACCAATGTGTGCATCTCGTCGATGAAGAGGATGATCTGGCCCTCGGCCTGCTTGATCTCGTCAAGGACGGCCTTCAGCCGTTCTTCAAACTCACCACGAAACTTGGCCCCGGCGACAAGGGCGCCCATGTCGAGGGCGACCACGCTCTTGTTGCGCAGGCCCTCGGGGACGTCCCCCGCCACGATGCGCTGGGCAAGGCCCTCGACGACCGCCGTCTTGCCCACGCCGGGTTCGCCGATCAGGACCGGGTTGTTCTTGGTCCGCCGGCTGAGCACCTGGACAGCGCGGCGGATCTCCTCGTTGCGCCCGATGACCGGGTCGAGCTTGCCCTGGCGGGCCCGGGCCGTCAAGTCGATCCCGTACTTCTCCAGCGCCTGGAAGTTACTTTCGGAGTTGGGGTCCGTGACCTTGCGTCCGGCGCGCACCTCAAACACGGCGGCCTCCAGGGCGTCCTTGGTCAGGCCCGCCGCCTTCAGGGTGCGGCCGGTCGGGCCGGTGTCGTCGAGCGCGGCGAGGAGAAAATGTTCTGTGCTGACGAACTCGTCTTGGAGCTTGTCGGCAAGGGAGAATGCGTTGTTGAATAGGGTGGTCAGGCGGCTGCCGATATTGGTGCCGTAGGTAGCCGCGCCGCTGACCTTGGCCTGACGGCCCGTCTCGTCGGTCAGCTGGCCCACGATGTCTTCCGCCCGTGCCCCGGCTTTTTCGACGAGGGACCGGGCAAGGCCGGGTTGCTCCAGCATGGCGACGAGCAGATGCTCGGGTTCGATGGCCTGGTGCTGGAACCGCACGGCCGTCTCTTGGGCCGCTTGAAAGGCCTCCTGGGCCTTGATCGTGAGTTTGTCAAAACGCATATGAGTCTATGAGGCTCAAGTAATGTGCCTCACTCATTATAACGTTCCTATGCGCTCGTTCGTTTCATTGGTCCCGTGGGTCGAGGGCGACGTCAGCCGGTCGCCGGTGGTTCGGCGGCGACCTCGTCGGCGGCACGGCGGGCACGCTTGCCGCGTACCAGGCCAAATCCCACCAAGTACACCACGCCCAAAGCTAGGCCGGCCAGGGTTCCGACTGTGCCCAGGCTGATCGCCCCGGTCACCTCCTGGGGATAACCTTCGCCGTTGATGTACGTCCAGTCGTACTTGTCCTGGTTGTTTTGGCCGTCGCGATAGCCCAGCGAGGCACCGAGGGCCGCCCCGACCAACACAAACGCCACGCAGACGAGGACGGCGTGTCCCCAACCCCGTTGTTGCTTCACAGTCTTTCTCCACCGGGCCGAGCCCGCAATGACTGGAGTATAAGCCCCTCGTTGTCCATTTCTGCGCGGGAACGTGGAACAAACCCTTGGGCATATGAGCGTCTTGGGCTTGATCGCGTACCTATTCGCCAGCTTTTGCGTGGGCGGCCTGCTGACCCTGGTCGTCAGCATGTTCCGGAGCGTGAAGAAGCAGGACGAGTGGCGTGCCTGGGTGTGGGTCGTCAGTTTTGGCCTGTTGACCGCGGCGGCACCCTACATCTACCTTGAGGCGATGACCCGCACGGCGGGCAAGGACATGTACCGGGCGGCCGAGAAGGTCGTGAAGGACGCCGAGATCCAGGGTGACCTGGCCTATTACCGGGTGATCAGCGCCAATGACAAGGAGGCCAAGGCCTATGTCGTCGCGAGTGAGGACAACGGTATCGGCATGAAAGAGCACGTCGTCATCAAGGTGTCCATGGAGAAGGTGCGTGACGGCTGGAAGCCGACAGAGTACGAGATCCTCAACTCCTTCCGTCGCCAACGGGACGCGGTCGCCTTTCCTCCCCTTTGGTAGGTTAGACTCGCCCGCATGACCCTGCGGGAGGTCCTCCACGCCCACATACCGACACTTGGCCGGGAGAGTTCCTTCCGTGACGCCGTCGACAAGATGGACGTCTACCAGTTTCCCGCGTTGGTCGTCGTCGACGACGACCGAAAGCCGACCCATGTGTTGACCGAGGGTGACTTGTGCCGTGCGGTCGGCGACCAAGGTGGGGCGCTCGTGCTGTCGGGAGAGCCCGCCGTACGGTTCGCGACCCCCGACCCCGTTTGCGAAGGCCCGACCACCGAGATCAGCGACGCCCTGCACCTGATGCTGTCGCGGGGGATCTCCTTGCTCCCGGTCGTGCAAGACGACCGGTTGCTGGGAGTCGTCCTGCGGGTCGACCTCTTGCAGGCCCTGTTAATGGACGCCGCCGCCGCAAGCTAGGAGACTAGTCCTCGGGCTGGTCGTGGCCCACGGGCCGCATCATCGGGAAGAGCAAGATCTCACGCAGGTGCTCGGCACCGGTCATGAGCATGACCATGCGGTCAATGCCGATGCCGCAGCCTCCGGTGGGAGGCATACCGTTTTCGAGGGCGAAGAGGAACTCCTCGTCCATGGGGTGGGCCTCGTCGTCGCCGCCGGCGCGGTGGTCCATCTGCATCTCGAAGCGCTCCCGCTGGTCGAGCGGGTCGTTGATCTCGCTGAAGGCGTTGCAGAGTTCCTTGCCCCGGATGTAGCCTTCAAACCGGCGGGTCATGCCGGGGTTGGCGGGGTCTTTCTTGGCCAAGGGCGAGGTTTCGAGCGGGTAGCCGACGACAAAGGTCGGCTGGACGAGGGTGGGCTCGACAAAGACTTCGAGGAGCTTTTCGATGAGGCCTCCCAGGTGCTGCTCGGCGTCGGGGTCGATGCGCTTGCCCGTGACAGGGTTGATGACCTCCCGACGGCGTAGGGCGTCCTTGGCGTCTTCGAGAGTCGCCAAGTCGGCGCGGCCAAGGCCAGTGTGCCGCTCGATCTCGTCCATGAGGTCCACCCGGCGCCACGGCTTCCCGAAGTCCATCGTGACCGTCTCCGCCGGACAGTCCTCGTCTTGCGGCTCGCCCGAGGCGAGCTCCATCGTGACGACAGTAGTGCCAAAGGCTTGCTTCGCGACAAAGGCCATCAGACCTTCGACGAAGGCCATGATGTCCTCGAGGTTTGCGTACGCCTCATACCACTCAAGCAGGGTGAACTCGGGGTTGTGACGGTTGCTGACCCCTTCGTTTCGGAAGACGCGGCCGATCTCGAAGACTTTGGGCACGTCACCGCAAATGATCCGCTTGAGATAGAGCTCCAGCGATATGCGCAGCTTGACGTCGATGTCGTAGGCGTTGTAGTGGGTGAGGAAGGGGCGTGCCGCCGCGCCGCCGGCCTCAAGCTGGAGGAGGGGCGTTTCTACCTCGACAAAGCCCTTCTCGTCGAAATACTCGCGGACGGCGCGGACGATCTTTGACCGCAGGAGCAAGAGACGGCGTGCCGCCGGGTTGCAAACTAAGTCCAGGTTGCGGTGGCGGTAGCGCTGGTCGACGTCGCTGAGGCCGTACCACTGCTGGCCGTCCTTCTCCTTGCCAAGGGGAAGCGTGTGCAGGCTCTTGGAGAGCGGGGTCAGGGAAGTCACATGGATGGACTTTTCGCCAGTCTTGGTGACAAAAAGGTAGCCCTCGACCCCGACGTGGTCGCCGATGTCCAGGAGTCCGAACGCCTCCCAAAGGAGTTCGCCGAGTTCGTCCTTCTTGAAGTAGCCTTGGATGCGTCCGTCACCGTCGGAAATGTGGGCGAAGGCCGCCTTGCCCATGAGCCGTTGGCTGACCAGGCGCCCGGCGAACCGCACGCGTTTCGTCGCCTGCTCTCCCTCCGACTGGGGGGCGAGGGCGTCGAACTCGGCCAAGAGCCGGTCGGCCGACCGCTCGAACGGGAACCGCTCGACCGCGTAGGGGTCGAGGCCCAGTTCGCGCAGGCGGGCCAGCTTGGCGAGGCGTTGGGTGCGGATGTCGTCGGACACTGGCGGCAGTTTAGCAGGGTGCCTTCGGCCGTGACCGGCCCGGGACCTTGACGCCACGGGCCGCGTTAGCCTATACTTCCACTCCGGCCCGGGCGACCGTGCCGTGACTTTGACTGCCTGTCAGGCGGCCATTGCGAGCAGACGACCAGCATGATTGACGACTCGACCATTGCAACCAACGTCCGCACGGAAGGGCCCATGGCGCAGCCAGGGGCCTTTTGAATTGAAGGCCGCGGCCAAGAAGGGTGCAGAGTCGAACCGATAAGTAAGTGTTAGGATCCTGAGGAACGAATGCCGACCGTCAACCAGCTTGTCCGCAAAGGCCGGGAGCAGTCTTCGAACAAATCGAAGTCGCCCGCGCTTAAGGAGAACCCGTTCAAACGGGGGGTGTGCACCATTGTCCGCACCGTGACGCCGAAGAAACCGAACTCCGCGCTCCGCAAGGTCGCCCGTGTCCGGCTTGTCAACGGCATCGAGGTGACCGCCTACATTCCGGGCGAAGGGCACAACCTGCAAGAGCACTCGGTCGTCCTCGTCCGCGGCGGACGCGTCAAAGACCTGCCGGGCGTCCGCTACCACATCGTCCGCGGCACCCAGCAGACGGGCGGCGTCTCTAAGCGCATGAAGAGCCGCAGTAAATACGGGGCCAAGAGGCCCAAGAAGACGGCAGGGAAGTAAGAGATGCCACGCAAAGGTCCAGTCCCGCCCCGCGTTGTCCTCCCGGACCCCGTCCACGGCAACGAACTTCTTCAACGCTTTATCAACCGCCTCATGCTCGACGGCAAGAAGGGCAAGTCCGAGACCATCGTCTACAAGTCTCTGGAACAGGCCGCCGCCAAGCTGGAGACCGAACCTCTGGAAGTCTTTGAGAAGGCCTTGGCCAACATCATGCCGAGCGTCGAGGTCCGCCCTCGCCGGGTCGGTGGCCAAACCTACCAAGTCCCCATGGACGTCCGTCCGAACCGGCGCCGGACCCTGGCCTTGCGCTGGTTGGTGACGTTCTCGCGCCGCCGCCCGGGCAAGACGATGATCGACAAACTCTCCGCCGAGTTCGTCGACGCTTACAACAACACGGGCAACGCGGTCAAGAAGAAGGAAGACACCCACAAGATGGCCGACGCCAACCGCGCGTTCAGCCACTACCGGTTCTGACCGTAACCTCGGCAGGGATCACATACACGCCGTCCGGACAATAGTCCGGACGGCGTTTAGTCGCCCATGGGGACTATGGGGGAAACTCGGCGGTCCCCCTGTCACCGTCCAGACGTCATGATTTTGTAGGGCCATGATACGCAAGGTTCTTTTCCTGTTTGTCGTGATGCTGGCGGCACTCGTGTGGGCGGCGCCTCGCGCTGACAAGATCGCGCCGGGCGACCGGATCCACATCACCTGTGATGAGGAGACGAGCCTTAACCGCGACTACAAGGTCACCAACGACGGCTTTGTGTTGGTGAACTTCCTTGGTGCGGTCAAGGTCGCCGGCCTGACCGCCGAAGAGGCCGCGACGACCATCGCCGACCGGCTGGTCTCCGAGAAGATCGTGAAGAAGGCGACCGTGACGGTGGCCCTTGCCGGGGCGTCGCCTAAGACGAACGCCACGCTCGCACCGGTCAAGTTCCGGGGCGTCTGTGAGGCCGAAGGCGAGCTTGCGTTTCATGAAGGGCTTGGCCTTGGTGAGCTGCTCAGGGCGGCGAAGCCGCGGGCAGACGCCGATTTGGCGCGAGTGAGCATCACGAGCACCGGTGGCCAGACCAGGGTCGTCGATTTTTCGGCCTACGACCCGGCGACCAAGGCCAACGACATCGCCTTGTCGCCCGGTGACACGGTCACGTTCATCTCCAAGTCGGCCGGCGTCATCGGGAAAGTGCGGGTGGAGGGTCAAGTCGTCAACCCGGGTGAATATGACTTGGTCGAAGGCCTCAAGGTCAAAGACTTCTTGGCGAAGGCCGGAGGCTTTGCCAGCGAGGCGGAGTCAGGTTATGTCCGGCTCACCCGGGTGGGGGACGCCGACCGCAAGCTGAAGTTGCCGCAGGATCTGGAAACCGAACTCAAGCCGGGCGACATCTTGCTCGTGGACAAGCAACTCAAGAAGCTCGTGGTCAAGATCGACGGCTTTGTCCGACATGCGGGCCAGGTGGAGATCACCGAAGGCATGACCTTGACCGAGGCCCTTCGGGCCGCCGGTGGCGTCACCAGCGACGCCGACACCAGCAAACTCCGCCTATATGGCCCTGACGAGGAGAAGCCCCGTGTCATTGACGTGGGCGAGATTGACAGGGGATACATGGGCGACCTGCTCATGCGCAAAGGGATGCGGATCGAGGTGCCCGACAAGAAGGGCAAGGTCGACCAACGCGCCGTCCGCACCGCCGCGGGCGCCGCGTTCCTCTTGTTCCTCGTGGGAATCTGACGGCCCGATGAGCTGGGACAGGACAAAGGGAAGGCCCGAACCGATCCGGGCGCTGAACCTCGTGCGCGAGTCTGACAACGGCGAGCCTCTGGTCGCCTTGGCAGAGGCCGCGCCCAGCGTCCACATCATGCGGCCGAGCGTCATCCCCTATCTCCGGCAGACGGTCGCGGGGATGTTGGAACAGGCGGCCCGGTCGTTGCCGGTGGGTCTGAAACTGGGGGTCATCGACGCTTGGCGACCCTTCGACCGCCAGGTGAAGATTTACGACTGGATGTGGAAAGCCCTCCACGAGGCCCGGCCGGGGGTCTCCTATGCGACAGCCCGCCGCATGGTCTGCCGGTTTGTCGCTCCGGTCGACCAGAAGGCCCCGCCTGGCCACTGCACCGGCGCGGCGGTGGACGTCAACCTCCTTGACGCGGACAACCGCATCGTCGATGTGGTTTCGCCGTTCGCCAGGCTACGGGGCGCCCCGACGTTCACCTTCGGCCTGTCACCAGAGGCCGAGGCCAACCGGTTTGTCTTGTACGACGCGATGATGGGGGTGGGGTTCAGCAACTGCCGCGACGAATGGTGGCACTACAGTTACGGTGACGCCGGGTGGGCGGTACGCCTCGGGCTGGACTCTTGCGTCTATGGCAAGGTCGACCTCTATCCGGAAAGCCTGTATGCGACCCAGACGAAGGAGTGGGACGAGGCGGCTAAGCGCCGCCCGAACCCCTTCCTCGAGAAGCCCCCGGAGGCTTAGGCGCCTGCTGCAGGGCCTTCAGGAACTCAAGCGGTGGCCGCGGCCCCTTGGGCACGAACGGTGCGGGTGAGAGCATCACGACATCGACGGCGGCCCTGACACCGGGTTGGTTCGTCGAAAGCATCAGTGTCTCGGGTCCGTTGAGTTCAATCTCACCCACCTTGTACCAACCAAGACCGTCGCCATAGAAGCTGACTGGCGGTGTGGCAGTCAGAGTGAACGACTTCGACCCGACGCGGACGGTGACCGCACCACGGTCTTCTGGCTTGATTGCCGCCGTGACCCAGACTTCGTGGTTGCCCGCTTGCCGGGGACGAAGGTTATAGGAAACGGACGTCCTGCCCCCGAGGCCCAGCATGTCTCCTAAGAGGAGCACCGTTCCCTCGCTTGCACCGGCCCGTGGCCCCCTGCTGGCGTACAGCAGGTCAGGTGTCTTCTCCGCCTCGATCCACATGTAAGGCGCGATGCGGACGGCCTTCTCGCGCTGGAGTTCCTTGAGCAGCCGGTAGGACGCCTCAGGGTTTCGGTCAAAGCCGTCCATGATGTTCTTGATCTTGTACATCGAGTCGCCTTCCGTGTCGGCGATCCGGGGAAAGTTGTCGATCGCCGCGCGGACGTCGAGGAGCGACTGGGTGTAGTCCTCCATCGGCACCGGCATCGCGTCGTAGCCCCGGACAATGACGGGAGCCGGCCCAAGGTCGACTTCCAGAAGTTGCTTTTTGACCTTGGTGGTCACAAAGGCGTTGTCGGTGGACATGAAGCTCACCTTGTCGGGGTTGTTGAGCTTGAACACGACCTTTCTGGTACCTCCCGGGGACCAGACCGCCATGGCGGGCCCGGCGGAGTCGGTGAAGAGATAGCCGTCGAGATTGGGGCCAAGGTCAAGCCGTTGGCCCGGGATCGGGGCGGGCAGCCACCAGAGGCCGCTACCGAGACGACCGGGCGCGGCCGGGTCGTTGGCCGCTTCGGGAAAGTAGAGGGCGTTCGGCTTCCACTGGGCCGACTCAGCGTCATGCTTTTCGGCAAGCGCGGCCACCGCCTTGACCTGGGCGTCGCTGTCACAGCGGAAGAAGAAACCGCGCAGGCCGATGCTCTCCAAAAGTTCAAGGGTGTCCCCAGGTGAGGCAGAAGTCGCGTCAGAGCTGAGTTTTATGTCCGTTCCCCACCCAAAGCGGCCCGGGCTGCGCAGGACGGTGCTGGCTGGGCGGCTTGCCTCGCCCATGAGCGGTGCGATGCGCGGCGAACTCAACACGGCACCGACACCGGCGGTGGGGACGTCGCCCTCGTAAGGGCCGCCCCATCCGCGCCACTCCTCGATGACGGGCACGCCGACCGCCTGCTGGACAGCGTCGACCAGGTTCCGGTAGCGCCGGTTTGCGCTGGCCTCCATCACCTGGCGCAGGTCGCTCCACATGCGGGACCGAGGGGTCTCGACGCTGTAGAGCCGGTCATTGGCCGGGTCGTAGACCATCGGAAGGCCACGCTTGCTGTTCCACAGGGGAAGCAGCTTGGCAAACTCGCTGAACTCGGTCAAGCCGTTAAAGCTCATGGACCAGGCGCGGGCGAGGGCGGTCGGGCTGGGATAGTTCTTGCGGAGAAAGGCCTCAAGCTCGACCTGGAACATCGGTGACTGGGGCACGTACTCCGGTTGTTCAGGGACGAACGCTTTGACTTTCCCCAGGGGGTTGAGCAGACCCCGCAGGCCGGGGCCGGCCTTGAACTTGCCTAGCGTCGCGAGGATCATGTCGCGATGGCCGTCGAACGGCTCCCAGAAGTCGGTGACCTCCGACCGCTTCATGTACGGATAGATCAGGAGGACGCAAGCGGCGCCTGGCCCCCGGTCGTCGTCAATCTTCAGCCGGCCGTTGACCACAGGCATGGTCTTGCGCCACCGGACCGCCGCCGACGTCTGTTGGACCATGATGACCAAGGCGCGGTCGGCGTCGGGGATGGCGAAATCGAAGTGGTAGGGTCCCTCGATGTTGGGCACCCGGTACTCGTCCGGTTCGACGGCAAACACCTGGGCACGGGGTGACGGCGTCCCCACCGAAATGACATAGCGGGCCTTGCCCTTTTCAAGGGTACCGACGGCCTCGTCCCATCCCGTGCCGTCGGCGGGAAGGTCGACGATAAAGTCATGGACACCCGCCGCCAAGCCCTTGGTGATGCGGTCAGGATCGCCGGATATCCGCACCCCGACGGGCACGTACGGCTTGTCGTCCCACATCAGGGCGTGGTTGGGGTTGACGCTCCAAGCTGGGGCGACCCCCGCCAAGAGCAGGGACGCGAAAAGGACGGTCACGTGACTATCCTAACAGATCAGGTCAGGCCTTGGCCTTGGTGACCTTTTTCTTGCCCCCGGGGCCAAGCTCGACGCCGGTGTGGCCACCTTCAAACTCGGCACGGAAACGCACGCGGCGACGGAGCTCGCCGCCGCTGTAAGTGGCCCAGTTCACCCGTTCCAGGGTCCAAGGCCAGCCGATGTCGGTCGGGGAATAGAGGTACTCCACGCCCTCGGCGACGATATCGGCGAACAGGGTGCGTAAGTCTTCGCGGTCAAGGAGGTTCGCCTCTCCTGCCTTGTAGCTGGGGCGCAGGTGGACGGTCAGGGTCACCGGCTCCTCTTCGGGAGCCTTAGCCGACTTCTTGGCCTTGTCGGCTTCCACTGCCTCCTGGACCTGACGGACTTCCTGGGCGATCAGCTTGGCCAAGCTGTCGTAGTCATCCGGCCACGTGTGCGTCTCGCCGTCATAAACGGCGTCGGCCGAACGGCCGGCCTCGACCAGGGCGGTCGCGATCAGGGCCGCGTCGGTCGGCTTCAGGTCTTTGTACGTCTTGCGGATCGTGTCGAAGGTCGACTCGGGCTTTGTCAAATTGCAGGTGATCAAGACAGGGGACCTCGTGGGAAGCTGGTATTGTACCAGTCCGAGGGAAACGGCATGGGTCACAGGTTTTGGTTAGTTGGTGCGGCGGCGTTGCTTGTCTTGGCGGGGTGCGGTTCGTCGTCTCCGTCACCGGCGAACACCGGCGGCGGCGCGACAAGCGGCAAGAAGCTCAAGATCGGCGTCGTCTTTGACAAGGGCGGGGTGAACGACAAGTCGTTCAACGAGAGCGCCAAGGCGGGTCTGGACCGTGCGGCGAAGGAACTGGGGGTCGAGGCCTTTCCGGTCGAGAGTCATTCGGACAGCGACTACGAGTCAAACCTGGAGGCCCTGGCTGACAAGCAATGCGACCTCGTGATGGCGGTGGGCATCACGATGCAGACCGCCCTGCAGCGGGTCGCCAAGGACCACCCTGACACCAAGTTCGCGATCATCGACGGCTCGGTGGACGCGCCGAACGTCCGGCAGTTGCTGTTTAAGGAGGAAGAGGGCAGCTATCTGGTCGGTTACGCGGCCGGGCTGGCGACGAAGACGAACAAGGTCGGCTTCGTCGGGGGCATGAAGCTGCCGCTCATCGAGAAGTTTGAGTATGGGTTCATGGCCGGTGCCAAGGCGGCGAACCCGGCCGTCGAAGTCTTGCCGAGCAAGTATGTGGGCAGCTGGGACAACGTCGACGCGGCAAAGACCGCCGCGACCGTCCTCTTTAACGACGGGGCGGACGTTGTTTACCATGCCGCCGGCCTGGCGGGCCTCGGGGTCATCCGCGCAGCCGAAGAGAAGGGCAAGTTTGCCATCGGGGTCGATAAAGACCAGGACGACGTCGCCAAGGGGTTCGTCCTGACCTCCATGGTCAAAAAGGTGGACGAAGCGGTGTTCTCGACGATCAAAGACCTGAAGGACGGGGCTTGGTCGGCGGGTGCCAAGGTCTACGACCTGAAGGCCGGTGGGGTCGGCACCTCGCCGTTCACCTACACCAAGGACAAGATTGGCGAGGCCAACATCGCCAAGCTGGAGGAGGTCAAGAAGAAGATCATCTCCGGCGAAATCAAGGTGCCGACGGACAAGGCGTCGTATGACGCCTTGATGAGCAAGTGACGCCCTGTGGCCCGAGGGTCGGTCACTCGGTGGCGGCGTCCGTCGTGCACGACGGGCAGCCGCCGTCGCCACATTGGCCCTCGCTGACTTTCTCCTTCGGGGCGCTTGACTTGCCGGTGTCGTTCACATAGAACCCAGAGCCCTTGAACATGACCGCGGTCGGCTGGATGACGCGTTTCAGCGACCCCTTGGCCCCGCAGGGGCAGTCAGTCAACGGATCTTCGGTGATGCGCTGGTCCACTTCCATGGTCTCCTCGCACGCGTTGCACCTGTAGACATAGGTCGGCATAGCGGGTGGATTGTGGCACAGCCCCGCCCCAGGTTCAATTGAGCCTGGGCCCGGTATGATCCGACTGATGGCAAAGAAGCTCAAGGTCGGATTGATCGGGACGGGCGGGATCGCCCAAGGGTGCCACATCCCCGGTTACAAGAGCATGCCGGACGAGTGCGAGATCGTCTGGGCATGCGACGTGAACGTCGAGACGGCGAAGAAAGTCGCCGAGGAGCATGGCATTCCTCGGGTGACCCACGACTACCACGAACTCCTCGCCGACAAGGAAATCGACGCGGTCAGCGTCACGACGCCGAACAAGTACCACAAGCAGCCGACGATCGACGCCCTGAACGCAGGGAAGCACGTCCTCTGCGAGAAGCCGTTGGCGATGGACGCCGACGAGGCGAGAGCGATGTGCCGGGCTGCGAAGGACAGCGGCAAGATCCTGCAGGTCGCGCTCCAGAACCGCTTTAGCGGTGTCGGGCAGTTCATGAGGTCTTACATCGCCAACGGCCACATGGGCGACATCTATTACGCCCGGGCCCAAGCCTTGCGGCGCCGCGGCGTCCCCGCTTGGGGAGTGTTCATCGACAAGGAGCAGCAGGGCGGCGGGCCGCTCGTGGACATCGGTGTGCACATTCTGGACTTCACCCTCTTCTTGATGGGCTATCCCAAGCCGGTCAGCGCGAGCGGCAAGACGTGGGACACCTTGGGCAAAGACCCGGGCCTGTTCAACTTCTGGGGCGACTACGACCGCAAGAAGTTCACTGTCGAGGACATGGCGGTCGGGTTCATTCGCTTTGACAACGGGGCAGTGGTCGTCCTGGAGAGCTCGTTCATGTCCAACGTCGAACAGGAGATATTCCGGACCCAACTCTTTGGCACCAAGGCCGGGGCCGAGGTGAAAGTGTGGGGCAATGACCCGGTCAAGATTTACACCGAAGTCGACCAACAACTCTTTGACATGTCGCCTCGGAACATCCCCGAGGTGAAGTCGGCCCATACCGCCGAGGTGCAGGCCTTTGTGCGCGCAATCGCCAACGGCGACCCTTCGCCCGTCCCCGGAGAAAACGGCCTGGTCCTCAACGCCGTCTTCGACGCTCTCTACAAGAGCAGTGAGACGGGTAAGGACGAGCTGATCGACTTGACCTTCTGACGCGAACTGCCGCCCCGACCTTCTGGTCGGGGCGGCAGATGACTCAGTCTGAAATCAGCCGATCGCCATCGGCATGACGACGCAGAAGTGGTCTTCGCCATGCTCGGCGGGTCGGAGGACGGCGGGGCGGCTGGCCTCGGTCATCTCGGCCCGGATACCGTCGCCTTCCATGGCCGCCAATGCGTCCATGACGTAGCGGCCGTTGAACGCGATTTCGAGGTCACCGTTCTTGCCGATGACCTCGACCTCTTCCTTGGCTTCTCCCTTGTCCTCGCTCCGGGCGCTGATCACGATACGGTCGCCGCTTCCGGCGAACCTCACGCGGTTGGCGTTGTCCTTGGCGAGGATCATGATCCGCTTGACGTTGTCGTGGAACTCCTTCTTGTTCAGGGTCCAGGTGCGGGTGTACTCGCTGGGCACGACCCTCTCCCAGTTCGGATAAGTCCCGCTCAGGACTTGGCTGACGATCTTGGCCGTACCGATGTCGACGACCAGACGAGTCTCGTCGAATCCGATGGTGAGCGGGTCCTCACCCACGACGGGAAGGGCCCGGATGGCACTGAGCGCCTTGTCGGGCACCACGGCCTCGATAGAACTGCCTAACCCGGTCTTGTGGACGCGGGTCACGGCAAGGCGGTGGGTGTCCGTCGCCACCAAGGTCAGCGTCTCGCCGTCGTACTTGAACTGCACGCCGGTGAGTACGGGTCGGCTCGTGTCTTCGCTGACGGCGAAGGCGACACCGTCGATGGCGTTGCGCAGACTGTCGGCGGGCAAAGTCAACTCCGACGAGGCCTTGACCTCGGGGATGGGCGGGAACTCTTCGGCGGGCATCGCCAGCATCATCCATTCGGACTGCTGGGCGCGAAGATAGACCGACGTTCCTGCCAATTCCAGGGTGACCTGCACCTCAGGAAGGGCGCCGACGATATCGGCGAGCAGGCGGGCCTGGACGCAGACGGAGCCTGGTTCGGCGACGTTGGCGTGCAACGTCGCCGTTGCCCACATCTCTCCGTCGCATCCGGTCAAGGTGAGGCCCGAGCTTCCTGCCTCCAACTTGATCGACATGAGCGCGGGGAGCGACGAGCGGTTGCTGCTGGCCGCGCCGGCGATGGCGAGGGCGTCGGACAGTTCCTTGCGAGTGACAGTGGCCTTCATTGCGGGTCTGGATGAGTCTAGCAGGTCGGATTACCGGAACAGGCGGTATTGGCGGATTGCGGCCGGGTCGGCGATTTCCGCGGGAATGTCGGCGCCGTCGAGGATGCGGCGCAAGATCCTTTGGGTGCAGACGTCGGTGAGCTCGGGGCCGGGCAGGCTTCGCAACACGTCCACCGTCAGACTAAGGCTTGCCATATCGTGGCGCAGGTCGGGGTCGGCGGTGGCGGCGGCGTCCATTTCGGCCACAAGCTCTTCCGTGAGCTCGTTTCCGGCATACATGTCCACCAGCTTTTGATAGAACGAATTGTTCATGTCAGTTTCTCCAATGAGCCACCCAAGCGGTCCCTCAGTGCCCGTCGGCCACGGTACAACCGCGACTTCAGAGCCGGCACACTGATCCCGAGTATCTCTGCCGCTTCCTTGGCGGAGATGTCCTCTAGATCACAGAGTATCAAAGGATGGCGGTATTCGTCCGGCAATTCGTCCAACGCCTGTTGGACGGTCACCTTGAGTGCGGACCGCGCCTCAGTCCCTGTGTAGTGCGCCTCTGCGGGAAGTTCTAACAGCTTGTGCTGCCGCATGCGGTCGATGCAAAGGTTTCGGGCGATGCGGAAGAGCCAGGTGCGGAACGCTCCGTCGGCGCGAAGTTCGGCCGAGCGTCGCACGACCCGCAAAAAGGTCTCTGCCGTCGCGTCCTCTGCGTCGGTCCGGTTGCCGAGCATTCTGTACGTGTAGCGGAAAATCTTGTCTCCGTACAACTGGTACAGACCGGTCAGCGCACTACGGTCGCCCATGGTGAGGGCGTTCAGCAGACGCTTTTCAGCAAGCGAGTCGTCCCGAGGATTGCTCGACATAGAGACGGAGAAGGCGTCCGAAAGGACGCGGGGCAAAGTATAACCCAGTGCCTTTGCTGGGCGTCCGAGGTTTTCCCCGCGTCCCGGGCCGCCTTGTCAGTCCGTCTTGACGGAGAGAGGGACAAACGTGATCTTGGGTTGCTTGGCAGCGTCGGCGTTGCCTTCGACACCCGCGACGACGACCAGATACAACTTGCCGGACGCGACCGTCGACGTGGCGGTCGCGTAGACCGCTTCAGCGTCCGACCGCTTGGCTTCCCAGGTGAACGTCCCCGCGTCGACTTCCATCGTCGCCGACTCGCCGGGATTGACGGCCCCCGACTGGAACTGCGGGTTCTCGCCTGGGTTCTTGAGGATGATCGCCGGGGTGCCTTGGCCCGTCGAACGGTTGAAAGCGTTGAAAACGACGAGGCGCGCCTTGCCCGTGTTGGGTTGGACGCGGTTCACGGTGAAGCTGACAAGGCGCAGGATCTTCGCCGAGTCTCCGTCCGCCGGCGTCTTTTCGCCGACGAGGGCGAGGACGGTGGACGAATTGGCCGTCAGTTGCTGGGCGACGCGGTCATAGTCCAGTCCTCCGCCGGTGGGGGCGACAGAGATGTCGTAGCCACCCGTGCTGGTGTTGTCTTGGAGGCCAAGCTGGACCCAGTCCGCCGACTTGCCCATGAAATCCAGGCCCGTCGCCTTTGCCGTGTCGTCGACCAAGAAGTCGCTGGCCCCTGCGTCTGTCGACGCGTTCAGGAAGAAGACCCGCGGGTCAGCGTCGACAAATCCGCCGCCGCTGCCGCCGCAACCGGACAGACCCATGAACAAGAGGGCCGCCACGAGGGTGACGGCGTCGCGCATCTTCATTGCGTCCCTAAGATACCAAATCCGAGCTTCCGCCCGTGAGCTTCAGTTTGTCGGCGAACACGGAGTAGCAGAGCCCGCAACCCATCAGGCCCGTGGCCAAGACTTTCTCCAGCGTCGCACCGCAAGCCGGGCACACCGTCGACGGCTTGGGTAGCGGCCGCATCAGGCGGAGCAGACGGTGGAGACCGGTCACCCCGGTGAGACGGTCGACGGCGTCACCGTCGGCCGTCGTCTCCAGTCCACGTTGGTCACGGACGCGCGCCGGCATGGGCGGCGAAGGGGACTCCCGTGTGGGTGTGTTCACGGAAGAGGTCCGTGAGCTTGCGGCAGACCGGGCCGGGCTTGCCGTCGCCGATGAGCTGACCGTTGATCTTGACGACAGCGACGACTTCGGCGGCTGTGCCGGTGCAGAAGCACTCGTCGGCCTCGAAGACGTCATAGGGCGTCAAATTCTCCTCGGAACACGCAATGCCGGCCGTGGCGGCGAGGGACATGACGGTGTCCCGGGTGATACCCCGCAGGATGCCGCAAGAGGGATGAGGTGTGCGGAGCTTGCCGTCCTTGACCAGGAAAATGTTCTCGCCGGTGCCTTCGGTGAGGAACCCGTCGTGGTTGAGGAGGAGCGCCTCTCCGACTCCGGCGCGGTTGGCCTCGGCCTTCGCCATGATGTTGCTGGCGTAGCGGCCGATGCACTTCAGACGGGGGTCCAGGCTGTCTGCGGCGATGACCCGGACAGAACTGAACATCGCGTCGAGGCCCGTCTCATAGAACTCGGGCGGATAGAGGGCCAGGGAACTGACCATGACCATGACGTTCGGGGCGGTCTTCACCGCCCGTGGGTCAAGGCCGAGCCCCGTGCCCCGCGTGACGTTGACGCGGATGTAGCCGCCGGTGACGCCCGACTGGGCGCAGAGGTCAAGGATGGTCTGGCGGAGTTCACCCTGGCTGACTTCCATGGCGAAGCCCATCATCTTGCAACCGTAGTAAAGGCGGTCCAGGTGTGCGTCGAGCTTAAAGACTTTCGAGTGATAAATCCTGATGCCCTCGAACAGGCCGTCGCCGTAAAGGTGGGCGTGGTCGGCGGCCGGGATGGCCGCTTCTTCCAGGGTCGTCACCTTGCCGTTGAACCAGACCAACTTTTCCATATCTGAAGAATACATCGGTCGGTTGTCATGACAATAGGATCAGTCCGAGTCATGTGGGTGGACAATTGTCCAGGCAGGCAAGTAGAATTGACGTCGCCAGCCATGCCGAAACCCAGCCGACTCGGCGCCGTGTCGCCTGCCCAGATCGCCTGGGTTTCTGTCCTGAGTCTCTTGTTGGCCGGTGGTGGGACGGCGGCATATCTAGGCGTCAACATGCCTGCGACAGTTTTGCCCCGCGTCACGGTGGCAAGCGTCGACCTTGGCGGAATGACGGCCCCTCAAGCGCGCGACGCGGTCGACGCTTGGTGGCAGGGCGTCGCCCAGAAACCAATGGTGGCCCGTTCTTCAGAGTTGGCCGGGCAGCCCGGGTCGTGGACTCCGCAAGAACTGGGCATGTCGATTGACTCGGAGGCGACGGTGGCCGCCCTGCCCAAGGAGGCGTATTGGCCGCGGATGTTCCGCGAATGGCGGGGTGAACGCCCACCCAAGCGCGAGGTGAAGCCGGTGTTGCTCTTGGAAAGGGGCGGCCTCAAACCGGTGGAAGAGGCGGTCCTGAAGAACCGGAAGCCTCCGCAACCGGCCAAAGTCTCCTTCACCAATGGGACCGTCAGCAAGACTCCCGAACAGGCCGCGTATAGCCTTGACACCACCGCGGCGGTTGCGCGGTGGAAGGAGGCGGTGGTCGAAGGTTCAGATGTCGAGTTGCCTCTGAAGGCCAGCCCGAAAAAGGTGCCCGACGCCATGCTCGAACAAATCCGCACGGTGATCGGTCAGTTCACGACGCGCTTTGACGCGGGGAACACGAGCCGGTGCAGCAACATCGCCCTGGCCGCAAAGATGCTCAACGGCCGCATCCTCATGCCGGGCGAGACGTTTGGTTTCAACGACACCCTGGGCCAGCGGACCAAGGCCAAGGGGTTCAAAGAGGCCGGCGTCTACGTCAGCGGTAGGCACGACATCGACGTCGGCGGAGGCATCTGTCAAGTCAGCACGACACTCTATAACTCGGTGCTCCAGGCTGGGCTCAAGGTCGCCCTCCGTTCGTCGCACTCGCTTCCCGTCGCCTATGTGCCTCTCGGCCAAGACGCGACGGTGAGTTTTCCCGAACCCGACTTCAAGTTTGTCAATGACCGCAAAGAACCGGTGGCGATCACGACTGAATACGAACCTGGCAAGTTGACGTTCCGCCTCCTGGGGGCGACCAGGGAGCCGGGCGACGTCTCCATCGTCAACAAACTCGTGCGGTCTTGGTCACGCGGGGTCAAGTACGTCCATGACCCCGACCTTCCGCCGGGAAAGGAGGTCGTGATGGAGAAGGGCGGTACCGCGCGCGAGGTCATGAGTTGGCGAGTCGTCACCCTTGACGGCAAGGTCGTGAAGCGTGAACCGCTGGGGATGAGCAGTTACACCGGCGGGCCAAGGGTCGTCCTGGTCAACAAGAAGGCCGGCTAGCGTCCGGCCGCGAGCCTGACCAGACCCCAGTGCGTACCGAGGTAGACGACTTCGCCAAGTTGGTCGAACGGGGCGATGCTGACCCCGGGGACGACCGGGACCACCGCAAAGTCCACCTTGTACTTCGCGATGATCTCGCGCTTCAATTCGACCGGTGCCCGCGACGAGTAGATCGTGTTGACGTCCTTGAGCCGGTCCAAATAGGACGGCGTCTCACTCCAATGTCCTGCCACGGTGTAGGCCCCGGTCATCCCGCTCAGGATCGCGTTCAGATCGTTGCGAAGCGGCTTGTTGAACCGTCCGGGGACGTCACTGGGCGAGGGGATGCCCGAAGGGGCGACCACCACTGTCCGTCCGGTCCGTTCGTTGAGGCGCCTGATGATCTCCACGACGTCGGGGCTGTAGTAGACCGAATGACGCGTCGTGCTGGCGACGTCGTTCCGGACAAACCAGACCTCCCGTTGTAGCCACATGAGTGAGGTGAGGGAGCAGACCAGAAGGGTCGCTCCGGCGAGGATGTTCCGATGGCTCCGCTCCATGCGCTCCAGGCACCGGCCCGCTTGGACGGCCGCCAATAGCCCCCATGGCACGGCCAGACCCATGAGCAGTTTTCGCTGGAAGAGGGCAGGGAAGTAGGGGGCGACCAGTCCGACGAGCGCCCAGGCCCAGAGAAAGTTCTGGAAGTCGTCATCTCCGGCCATGAACGCGACCAGGCCGCAAGCCACGGCGAACGCCACCCCAAACTGGACCGGTCCGGCAAACATCTTGCCTGGGTCGGCGCCATTGGCCCATTGGTGGAGGACAAGGACGAAAAGTGCCAGGGCGCCTGCCCGCAGCCGGTTGCGCCCGTCGTCTCGGTTAAAGGCCAAGCCAAGGACGACGAGGATCACCAGGGGCAAGATTCCGACGACGACCTGCTGAAGGGTCGGGGAATAGGTCAGCGTGTTGGCCCGTGCCTGGAACACGGGGTCCTTGGCAAGGACGTAGAGGAACCATAACGCGCTCGGCACGGCGCCGAGGCCGATAAGCGCCGCCCGACCCGCCCATGCGCGGCTGAACCGCTTGGCGGCCAATGCCGCGGCCAAAAACCCGACCAGCACAAGGGTGACGAGCAAGACGTCGTAGCTGTGGATGTTCATCAGCGCGGCGAACGCCAGCGCGCCACCGAGCACGGGTCTCATGCTGTCCCTAGCCTCGATGACCGCCCGGACGACCACCACGATCAGGCACAAGCTGACCATGAACAAGGAGTTCGTCAGCATGGAGGGAAAGACGAACGCCTCTGGTTGCCAAACGTCAATGGGCAACCACCCGCCCGTGAGGGCGCCAACTGGTGAAGATTTGTCCGTGATCTCTTGGCCGAAAAAGGTGAAGACCATGAACCCGACGCCACCACCCAGGCTCGCCAGGGTCAGGGCGGACTTAGCGACAAAAGTCGAGACATTGCTCGCTTCGAGCCAGCGTCCCAAGAGCCAGACGAAGAGGAACGAGAAGCACACCCGGGCCAACGTGACCGCCCCGACGATCCCGGTGACCTTGGCTACCCACCCGAGCAAGAGGAAGTAGACGTGAAAGGTCAGGCCCGGTTGAGGGTCGGTGGTGAACCGGTTGTCAAAGAGGATTCGGCCCTCCATCGCCTGCCGCATCCAGGCGGCGTAGACCATGTGGTCGTCCACGTTGGTCTGGTGACCGAGGTACAGCGTGTTGGGTGGGGCGGTGACCAGGGCGAAGAGGGTGGGCAGGAACGCCAACACGACGGCGGCACCGGCGAACAGCAGGGTGTATCGCCGAATCAGGCCTGCCCGGTCTGGTGTCGCGTCGGTGAGGGTGTCCACGGGTGCCTACTCGGGGACGGGGCGTCCCATCGACTTGTAGATGGACACGATCAAGTCGGCGTTCTCCTGGGCTTGCTTGTTGGCGGGATCGACTTTGACAACCTCCCGGTAGTACTGGAGGGCCTTCTTGTACTTGACCTTGGTGTCGACTTCCTGGCTGAACATGTAGCCGTCGGCCACGGCCATGGTCGCCTTCAGGTAGGCCGACTTGTTGGCCTGGTCGTCCTTCTTGCCCTTTTCGTACGCTGACTTGGCCGCCTCATAAGCCTTCTCCAGCTCCTCGACCGGAATCTTGGCCGCCTCTGGCTTCGCGGCTTCGGCCGCGTCGGCCGGTTTGGTCGGCGCGACGGCCACGGGCGGGGCACTCGGGGCCGGCGTCTTGTCGACGGTCTTTGGTTGGTCACAGGCCCCGACGAGAACCGCGCAAAGCCCGCACAAGAGGAATCGTCCTTTGCGCATAGACGAAATATTACGACATCTGAGACAGGCTTAGTTCAGGGGCTCGCGTTTCAGACGCGTGTCCTTCTCAAAGTCGGTCACTCTATCGTCTAGTTCCCGAGCCATCGGCATCGTCTTGGCGCGGGCCCGGCGGGAGTCGTCGTCGAGGTGGAGCGACGCCAGGGCTTCTGCTTTCGTCACGGCGTTGAGGAGGGGTTGAGGCATTCGCTCCCGGAGGTTGTCCCGAGTCGTGCCGTGGGGCGCCCCGACGCCTAAGCGAAACCGCTCGTATGCGTCTTCCAGGGCGACTTCGAGGGCGAACTGCGTCTTCCCGCTCCGCCGGAGCAACTCGGCGACGGCATCGAGCATGTCGCGGGCGCTGCGCTGTCGGACAATGTTCTGACTTGGCGAGCCAAACCGGACAGCGAGTGTCAGGACCACGACGGTCAGGAGGATGTACGCCTGGGTGCGGCCGGCGACCGCCCACGACCCCAACGTGTCGAGGGGCCCTTGGTCTTGGGCGTTGCCGATCAGTGCCTCGGGGAAGACCACGCGGGAACCTGGTTCGGCCAACATGTGGACGTATCCCAGCATCACCTCCGCGTTTTGTCCTTGGCCGATGAACCTGTTGGTCGCTCCAATGGCCTCTGGAACCGTGATCTGACGGGGAAACTTCCAGTGGGCGTCGGCAAATGCAGATCGGTAGGTTGGGCCGTAGAGCGCCGATTTCTCGTACGTCAGCTTCTTGGGTGCCATACCGGCGAGGGGGGCCAACTCCACCAGAGTCATTTGCCGAGACGCAGAGTCAAACTCATTGGAAAGACCGAGGACCAGTTCCGCGCCACCCTCGCCCAGATATGTGTCGATCGCCTGCTTGGTCATGTCATCATGCGTCCCTTGGCCGAAGATGTCCTCGGCAGTGGGCATGTCGACCGACACGACAAGGTCTCCGGCGGTGAATCTGGGCCGAGGACGCTTGTCCAAGACGACCTGATAGCCGTCCCGTCGGAGGAGTTCGGCAAACGCAGCCAGGCCACTGGGATACGTGCTCTCGATCGTCGGGGACGTCCTCGGTTCCTCCTTGGCAAAGACAAGGAGGACAAAGGACAGGCCCATGAGGGCCAGCAGGGCGAGAGCGATCTTTCCGCCGGGGAACTTCTTCATGCGGCAGTCTTGGTGCGGTGGGTGACCTTGATCACCTGCTCATAGAAGGCGCGGAACCAATCGACGTCGGCCTGACCACGTGTCCTCTGTCCGTACCAAATGACGTCGAACGCGCGGGTCGCTTCGGCAAGGTCGAGCCCCTCGGGCCGCCGCGGGCTCTCTTGGTAGCGGCGGAGGTGCTCCCAGTTGGTTTCACCGCGCCGGAACCTCATGACATTGGCCTCGTCGAACCGCACCAAGCTGGCCAAATAGAGGCATCGGACGGCTTCCCGGTACTGTTTGTTGGCGGTGAGCTCTTCACTTCGCACCACCCACTCGTCTGCCGTCCGGTCTGGCTCGTCATCGTCAAGTAGCCCGCCGGCTTTGACCTTCCGGGACGACACCCAGCGGAACCTGGTCACGGCGTAGACGGCGAAGGCGAGGAGACCGCAGATGAGGACTCCCCAGACTACAGGTTGGAAATTGATCCGCCCGAACCCAGACGAAGGCAGCTCCATCCCCTTGGCGTTGCCAAAGAGCTTCTTGAGCAAGTTTTCGAACCAATCACTGATAAACCGTCCGGCTCGCTCTAGACTTTGTGACAGCCAGTTTTTCTCGTTCCGGACCCCATTGTCGTGGTATTCGGGGCTGGACAAGATCTTTCGCGATTCGGCCTGGGGATCCCGCAAGCGGCCGCTTGCGGCCTTTTCGGCATTGATGACGTTGTCGAGTTGGACGAGGGCCTCCTTGCGGCACTCCCGCCAGGAGCGATCACCGGTGTGTTCACCCATGGACTCGTGGGGTGACCAGTCACCCCCAAGCGTCTCGTTCAGTTCGTTGACAAGGCTCCGGTACCCCACCTCAGAATCGACCGCCGCCACCTTGTCCCGGAGCGTGTTCGGGCTTGCCGTGACGAGGGCGGCGAGCCAAAGGCAAGCGCTAAGAAAGAAGAATCGTGCTGCGGTCTGCATTCTTGATGTCCTCGGCCAATGTCCTGATGTCGAAAGCTTCTATCCGTACCCTACGGTCAAAGTATAAGACGGTTGTGGTGGTCGCGTAGAGAGGTACGGCGAGCCAGCAGGTGAAGAACGCCGGCAACATCTCGATCATCGTCTTCATCAGCTGTCCGCCGGTCCCCGAAAATGAGAGGCCTTGGTAGAACGGTGTGGCCGCGACCAAAGAGACGAGGATTGAAAAGCCAGCAAAGAGGGAGACGCCGACCAAGAAGATGATCAGCCAGACGATCAGCAGCGACGAACCTGCCGCACCGTGAAACGGATAGCTCTTCATGAGGAGGCGGCTCCTCTGTCGGGCGGCCTTTCCCTTGACGCCCTCAAACACCATGGCGGTGGGGGCAAGGGCATATGAGTACAGGGCCCACGGCACGGCGACGAGTGAGCAAAGAAAGGCGATGACGGCCAAAAAGCCCGACAACAGGGCCGCCTCGTCACCCGCCCGCTGGCCCATGACGGCACTCACCGTCATAAAGGCGACCCCCGCGAGCACGGGCCCGGCGGCACGCAGAGTGATGTCACCCATGAGGCGCATCATCGACGGTGTGGATTTCATGGCCAACGAGGCGGCGGCTTTCTCGTCCGGCGGGTCACCCATCACGAAGTCAGCGGCCAAGCGGCCGCACACGGCCATGGTGTAGCCCACCCCGAGGACAAAGAGCGGGAGGGAGACCAGCAGGGCCACGGTCAGTCCGACGACGACCTCGCCGACCTGACCGGCGAGCTGGTCGGTCTTGGTCTGGAAGATCAAGGGGAGGACGAAGGCATAGACCTGCACGATCGCGGCGTAGCAGAACGCCATCGGGACAAGGCTTTGCCGGAGCATCGGGCCGGCCAGGTTCTGGTAGACGCGGGTCGCGACGTCGACGACCTCGCTGTCACGCATCGGCTTCAACAGCCGGCGCTTGTCAATCGACCTCATTCGGGCCTGGAACAGGTCAAAGGGTGTCTGGGCCGCCATGCCTCGTGAACAATTGTACGCGCCGGACTCCGCAAAGGTTGAGGGAAACTTGGCCTACCCAGCGCAAAGGGCGGCCGTGCCGTCCGTCTATAGGGAAGCGACCACCATGACGACCGCATTGACCGCCGCAGTCAGCCTCATCCTGGGACAGAGCCACTCGATCTACGACTACGTCCAGCCCAACCTGAAGGACGTTTCTTTCACCGCCAAGGTCGGCGACGCGAACCAAAAGGAGCTTGCTAAGATCAACGAGGACTTTGCCAAGTCTTATCGGATCAAGTCGACCCTCGTCCGCCTGAAAGAGCCGATGAAGCTGCGGGTCGAATCGGAGCTAGACCCTGACAACAAGATCGTCATGGTGCTGAACGGCGCCACGCAGTCGTACCGCTACCCGCGGGCCGGGCTGGGGGGCAAGCAAAACTTGTCGCGGTCGCCCGGTAAACGGCAGACGTTCCTGGACTTCGGCCTCCTGACGCCCGGTTTGTTCAAGGACTTCTATGTCCCGCACTTCGTGAGGATGGACCGGGATTCTGGGCTCGCCGTCTTTGACCTGACATTCCCGAAGGCCCTCGACGACACGTCGCGCCAGCGTGTCTTCATCGACCCGTCGAAGCATTACATTGTCAAGAGGGAGTGGTACGCCCAAGAAGGCAACCTCCGGGCCGTCTTCCACTATGACAAGCCGGTGCAGTCTGGTGGCGTGTGGATACCCACCAAGACCACGGTCTACAACGCCGAGCGTAAGGTGGCGGGAGTGACCAACTATTCCGGCGTCAGGGCCAACAGCGGGTTGAGCGAAGACCTGTTCCGCATCGGCTGACCGTACGATTCCGGACATTGGCGGTCGGATTCCTCCTGGAGCCTTGCCGCCACGGAGCCGTCGGCCTAGTCAACCGTCACAATAGCACCATGCCCGTGATGTGGCTTGCCCTGGCCGTCCTTGAAGACCACGAACTCAAGGCCGGTGACGTCCTATCAAAATCGACCAACGTTGTGCGCCGGTCATATGACTTCGCCAACGACGACGAGACGGGCCGGACATCGGCCGTCACCGTCAAGGGAAAGGGGATCGTCATCGATTTCCAAGGTGCCACCCTGCGCGGCACCCCCGCGACGACCCCTCCGGACAAGCGCCTCGGCACCGCCCTCATCGTGGAAGGTGAGGACATAACCGTCAAGAACCTCAACGTCCGCGGCTACAAGCTTGGCCTCCTGGCGCGGCAGGTGAAGGGCCTCAAACTCATCAACTGCGACTTCTCCTACAACTGGAAGCAGCACCTGGGCTCGACGCTGGAGCGAGAGGACGAATCCGACTGGATGAGTTACCACCACAACGAAGCCAACGAGTGGTTCCGTTATGGGGCGGGCGCTTACCTTGACCGGGTCACCGATTTCGAGGTCAAAGGGTGCACCGCGGTCGGTGGGCAGTGCGGCCTGATGATGACCAAGTGCGAAAGGGGGCTTGTCTGGAACAACGACTTCAGCTTCCTCAGCGGATTGGGCGTCGGCATGTACCGGACAAGCCATGTCAAGGTCATGCACAACAAGATCGATTGGTGTGTGCGCGGCTACAGCCACGGTGTCTATAACCGCGGGCAAGACTCGGCCGGCATTCTGGTTTTCGAGCAGTGCATGGACAACACCTTTGCTTACAACTCGGTGACCCATGGCGGCGACGGCTTCTTCCTGTGGGCTGGTCAGACGACGATGGACACCGGCAAGGGAGGGTGCAACAACAACCTCCTCTATGGCAACGACTTCAGCCATGCCCCGACGAACGGCATCGAGGCGACGTTCAGCCAGAACGCCTTCGTCAACAACCTTGTCCTTGAGTGCTGGCACGGAGTCTGGGGCGGCTACAGCTATGACACACCTGTCCTGGGCAACTACTTCGGCATGAACGAGGTGGGGGTGGCGATCGAGCATGGCCAGGCGAACCATGTCGTCGGCAACGTCTTCGACCGAGACGCCAAGGCCCTTGACATCTGGAGCAACCCGAGCCAAGACCCGAACTGGGGCTATCCGAAGGGTCATGACACCCGGAGCCGGGACTACGTGGTGACCGACAACGAGTTTAGGCAGGTCAGCGACACCGTCGCCGCAGTGCGGAGGACAAGCGGCTTTGACTTCCGGGCGAACAAGGTTCTTTTGTGCAAGCGTGTCTTCACTTTGGGCGAGTTGGCGACCGGGGTGGTCGCCAAGTCCAACATCGTGCAGAGCTACGGCACCGAAGAAGCCTGGCCCGCCGGGAGCAAAGACAACCTGTGGCGGCAGATCAACACGATCAAGGCCCCTGAATGGAAGTCGGCGAACAAGGACGACCTCTCGCTCCCGACCGCTACCTACCTGGCCCAATTCAAGACAAATTGGTCGCCAGGAATCGGCGGACGGGCGACGACGGCGGTCAGCGACGCCGTGCTCAAGCAGGTCTTGGCCAAGCGTGTGCCGCCGTTGAAGGGGGGGATGGACCCCTTCCTTCCGGCCGGCACGTTGCGGGGCCGACGCTACATCCTCGTCGACGAGTGGGGTCCGTATGATTTCAAGTCGCCGCTGCTGTGGCCTCGCAAGCAGACGACCGACGCCGATGGACGACGGGTCGTCGAGTTCGAGGTCCTCGGGCCGAAGGGCACTTGGACGGTAGCCCAGGACGACGGGGTCGCCGCCGTCTCCGCCAAATCGGGGCAGGTGCCTGGCGTCCTGACCGCAACACTCGCCCCGGGCAAAGCCACGATGGTCGATTTGAAGCTGACCTACACAGGAGGGGCGACCGTCGACTATCGGGGTGTGGCCCGTGACAAGGGGGAGCCGGTCACCTTTGGTTACAAGGCGTTCTTCATGCCTATCGACTGGGACGTCAAGTTCTACGACTTTGACCACGACACGCAGGACCCCCGGACCCACATGGACGGGTTCAACCACGCCGTTTCCGGAACTCCGGTCTACGAAATGAAGACCCAGAAGCTCCTTTTGTCCGGTGGACGCCGCCCGGGGCCCGGGCAGAGGGGGGTCTATTGGACGACGTGGGCGGTCGGTACGGTCGAGGTGCCCGCGGGTGACTACGAGATCAAGGTGACGAGTGACGACGGCGTGAGGGTCTGGGTCGACGGGAAGCTCGTCATCGACAACTGGACCTACCATGCCCCGACACTCGACAAGGCGGACCTCAAACTCGGGCCAGGCAAGCACAAGATCGAGGTCCGGCACTTCCAACTGGACGGGTACGGAACGTTGCAGGTGGATTTGCAACCCGCCGCGAATTGACGCCGCGCGGAATCGTCCCCGCCCCCGGTCGCCGGGGGCGGGGACGAATCAATCGCGGTCAGGGTTGGAAGCCCTTGGGTAGGGCTTCGCGGAGCGGCTCGCCGACATTGCCGCTGGGATACTCGATGCCCAAGAGGGTGCACAGGGTGCTGGCGATGTCGTGGGTGTAGACCCGGCGGGCCACCTTTTGCGCCTTCTGGCCCCCCCAGTGGGTGAGGATGGGGACGTGAGTGTCGTAGGCCCAGGCTGAGCCGTGGGTGGTGCCGGTCGAACCGGATTCGATCTGGTTGGGGCCGTCGAGGACGATGACGTCCCCCCCGACGAGGGGGTTCAGGCCGTTCGTGATCCACGTCCGATACCGCATGTCAGGCAAACGGCCGGCAAGGATGTCGGTGCGGGTGAACGCCCGGTACACGCCTTTCACCGTCATCGCCGCGTCCGCCGCTGTCTTTTCGACCGCCTCATGGCTCAGCTTCTTGGCGTCCATCAGCTTCCGGTCCAAATAGATGTCGCAGCCGTTGTAGGAGAGGACCCACTTGCCCTTACCGTACTTCGCGCTCAGGGCGTCGTCCACCGTCTTCTTGATCGTGCTGCCACTCACCCGACCCGCCTGGATGTTGTAGACATCCGACATTTCGGACGGGATCGCGCTGACCCCGTGGTCGGCGCTGACCACGATCGCGACATTGTCGATGCCGCCGGGGACTTGCTTGTCGAGCAAATTGAAGAGGCGGGAGAGACGCCGGTCGGTGACGGCCCAGATCTCCATGGCCTCGGGGCTGTTCGGACCCCAGCTGTGACCGACGTAGTCGTTCGAGGCGAGGTTCAAGACCAGCATGTCCGGTGTGGCGTGTTGGCCGAGCTTGTCGGCGACGACGGCCTTCTCCGTCAAGTCGAAGATGACGTTTTGTCCGTCGGCG
>JAHBTB010000016.1 GCA_019638795.1 Fimbriimonadaceae bacterium
CGTGGTCGCCAAGACGCTGTCCGCGACACTGAAGACGTTCAACATCAAAGACCTGGTCAAAACGATGGAGGACGGTGGGGCCTATGCCATCGCAGTCTTTGAGCAACTGCCCAAGGTCATTGACAAATCCTTGGAGCGGTTGAAGCTCCTTGCCAACTTGCTGGGGCCGATCGCGCGGGTTTTGGCGGAACTAGTGCTGAGGACGACCCCGGGATTCGACGCCGACGCCATCACCAAGCGGGCGTCCGAGATCAGCCAGACCGTGAGGATCAACCGGCTCCTTGACGACATTATCGGGCGCGCCAAGGGCGACGGCACGGGGCTCGCGACGGTAGACCAAGGCGCAGGCATCCAGTCGCCACAGACCCAGTACCTGGCCCGCATCGCCGCCAACACGGACAAGATGGTGGACTTCCAGCGTTCGACCATCGGCGGCTCGGCCTACGGCGAGAAGGCGTTCAACAGCGTCAACATCGGCAGGGCGACCCGTGGCGCCTCGGTGCGGCACGGCCACCGGGTCGCAAGCGCCATGGACGCGCTGGTCGAGGCCCTGACGGCGGCGGGCCAGCAACAGGGCATGGTGGCGGACCAGCGGCTCTAGCGTCTCACTCCCTACGTAAGTGCTCCCCGCCGCCTTTTCCGTCACCTACGACCACGAGCAGACGCGCGTCCAGAAACATCCGGTGGCCGCCCAGTGCTGGGGCGACGGGTGGAGCGGGCCGTATTGGTCGGACGTCTGGGTCGACCCCATCACGGACACCTTGTCCTTGATGCCGATGTGTTTCTACGGCGAGTTCTTCACCACGAACAGCGGCATCCACGCCAAGCCTGCCCGGACGGGCTACGACTTCGACACGCCGGGCAACTGGTCAGACCCGGCGGTCGCGCCGTTCAGCGGCGCGGGGGCCTGCTACATGCAGACCGACGTCGCGGGCGGGTGGCTGAGGACGGTCGCCGCCCCCGGGAAGAACCGTGGCGTCTTCCTCTCGTTCTTCAACTATTCGGCCGGGGACAAGTACGGGCTGGTCGGTACGGGCGGATGGTCTGACACCGTCCAAGACACTTCGGCGGCCTTGGCCTTCGAGCTCTATTCGGACGGCCGGGTCTACGTCTACAAGTCGTCCGTCTTCGTCGGCCAGGGCAAGGTCGACGTCGGCCAGGGCAACGGCTACGTCCACCTGTTCCTTCAGCCCCAGAGGCGGCGCGAGGTGCTCTTTGTGACGCTGGACGGCTCCGGCTTCGCCTGGGTGGACGACGACATCGCGGAGACGGCGGCGAGCCCGACGGTCACGCCTGCCGCCAAGTTCTTTTGGAAGCCCGCGGCGGCGGCGACTTCGGCCCAGGTGATGATAGCGCCGGCCAAGTACGCGGCCAGCGGCTATGCGACTTCGACGCTGGTGACGTTCGCCCGGCCCCCGAGCAGCGGCGCGAGCCTCCAGGCGTGGACGAACCCGACGTTCACGGGGATCACCACGGCCAACGTCTACGGCGACAAGTCGTACTCAGGCACGGACGACCTTTCCGCGGTGACCCTTCGGACGCCCACCGACTCCGGGGCGTTCGTCGCGGACGGCGTCAGCGACCAGTGCCGCGTCAAGTGCGCGTTCACGTCGGACGGCTCCTACACCAGCTTCGTCTATGGCGCCTATCTTGAGTACCCGGCCGAGACGGGCGTCACCGACGACTCGGAGGAGTCGACGCCGGACGCGCTCATGACGGCGCTTTCTGTCGAGGTGCCGGACGACCCCTGGGGCGGGGTGTTCACGGCCGAGTACACCGACCCGACGACGGTCGCGGCCAGCGTGCCGAAGCTCCGTACGGTCAGCAACCGGCCCGGCCGGCTCAAGGTCGGCCCGTTGGTGCTCATGGACGGGCGGACCAGGCCAACGGAGTTCAGGGACGGGGTCCAAGGCGAGACGCAGCGGTGCGTCATCAAGGTCGAGGACATGACGGCGGCTTTGCGGCGCTACGTCTACCGGGACAGGTACGTCCTTGACGGCTTCTACCTGTCGCGCTCGATCGGCAGTGGGGACTACTCGGCGGTCCAGAAGGTGCTCCGGGACGTCGGGTTCGACACGG
>JAHBTB010000017.1 GCA_019638795.1 Fimbriimonadaceae bacterium
CAGCCTGGACAAGTAGTCGTCTCACGGTCGGACTTGACATAACGAGAACCGGCGCCCCGTCCGCAAGACGGGGCGCCGGTCTTTGTTTGGCCCGCCGGGTTACCGGCCGGTGGCGGACCCGGACGCCTTGTTCTCGGCCTTCGGCGTGCGCGGCGAGATGATCCAGGTCTTGCCTTCGTGGCGCAAGACGCCGTTGGCAGCCCTGACGATGAGGGACAAGGTCTCCTCCGCCTTCAGCCCTCGGGTGAACAGGGTCACCCGTCGGTAGTCGCCAGGTTCGATCAAGACGGAGAGTTCGGACTGGACGACGAGGCTGCGGACAGCCTGACTGATGTAGTCTCCGTCAGCCAGCAGAGTGATCCGGGGCTCGCTTCCTTCGGCCCGCGTCGGGCTCCCGGCGGTCACCGCATTCGGGGCTTGGGATGCCGATACATAGGAGACGCTTGCCGACGCCGCGACCGCGCTTGAAGTGTTGCCTGTTTTTGCAGCTTTCGCCCGGGGTGCCTTGGCGGGTCGTGTCTTTGTGGGGACGGCTTGGACTTCGGCCACCGGGGCGATCGTCGCCGCCCGCACGGCCCGAGGTCGCTTGCCCTCGACCTTGACCATATCCTTCTCGGCACTTGGTGAGATGACGGGCCGAAGGATCAGGGTCGATCCGTCGGACGACGGCTCAAGGGCTAGCTTGACGATGGATCCCGCGTGAATCTCGGACTCAGGATCCAGCAGGCCCCCGGGAAGCGAGATGACGTACGACTCGCCCTGGCGATGGTTCGGTACAGCCGTCAGAACCATGGTCCGTTCGCCATTCGGGCTGACCATTCGCCCGTCTAGAAAGATGACAACCGATTTGCCGTCTTCGCCCGTGACGTAGGACAAGTCGATGTCTTGACCATTGACCGCCCGCGGATTGCGGAGGACCAGATCCGGCTTCAAGCCGACCTTGACGACCTTGTCGCCTCGCTTCATCTGGCCGATCGAACCGATGTCGCCGACCGGGGTGGCGAGGGCGACAAAGTCGCCCCGCACGTCCTTGGTGACCATGGTGTCTGGCTCATGGCCGGTGGCCGTCTGAGGGTTGGCCAAGACAGTCGCAGCCAAAGCCATCATGGCCACGGTGATGACAAGGGTGGCCGGACGGGCGGCGGGGGCCGGATCGGCCGGGGCGTTGATTTTGAGGATGCGTCGGATGCGTTTCATGAGGTGGCTTCCTGAGGCTGGACGGCGAGCGCCATGACGCGGCGCTCTTCGAGCATGGTCAAGGCCCGGGCGTAACTGGCGCTGCCGCCCGTGCGACCTGTGGCGATGTCGTCGCAGCAGTTCTCACGTTCGGCGCGGACCACGTGCGACACCCACCAGACGGCGGGATGGTAGAAGAGGACGGTCTCGACGACCGTATTGACAATGTTGGGGCCCCAAAGCGCAAGCATAGCGGGCGTCCACCCGATGCACCGGTACGACGCGCAACGCGGCCCACTGACAAGACGGCGACTTGCCGCCCCCTGCCACAGAAAGGGATGCAGCACACAGGAAGTATATATGAAGTGTGTCGTAGTTACGACTTTGACGTAGATTTCTTCTTGTACGGCGCTTCTTCAGCCGAGTCCTTGGAGGACAGACTCCAGTTGGATGTTGCTGGACCTCAGCCGGTCGCAAAGGATCCGCTTCAGGTTCCTCAGGATGACGACGCCGATAG
>JAHBTB010000018.1 GCA_019638795.1 Fimbriimonadaceae bacterium
TGTCCGCGCCGTCACGGCTTGTGTGGACCAACGAAGAGGACGGAGGCCAGACGGTGACGACGGCCACGTTCGCCGAGGCCGAGGGATCGACGACGGTCGTGGTCAGCAACCTCTACCCGTCGAAGGAGGCCCTGGAATCTGACGGGGCCACGGCGGCCATGCCGGAGGCCTTCGACCAGCTCGACAGTTTGCTGGCCAGTCTGCCTCACGGGTAGGCGTCACCCAGAGGTCGGTGAGGCCGTGTCGCGGGCCTGGTCAGGGACGCCCGGCCTCCTTCGGGAGGCCATACTGCCGGACTGCCGGCAATGGGTGGTGGGCGGTACAGGATTTGAACCTGTGACCCCTTCGGTGTGAACGAAGTGCTCTACCGCTGAGCTAACCGCCCGGAAGGCGTGAGGATACCCGACGGCGCGACAGGGTAAGACCGCCGAATGGTCGTCAGGGCGGCGGTGCTGGAGGCGGTGGGGCGGGCGTTCGAGGTCCAGGAGCTGGACTTGGCGGAGCCGCAGGCGGGAGAAGTGCTTGTCCGGATGGCGGCGACGGGGGTATGCCATAGCGACTGGCACCTGGTCACGGGGGACACGAGGCACCCGACGCCGTGCGTGCCGGGTCACGAGGGGGCGGGTGTCGTCGAGCGGGTCGGCCCCGGAGTCGCGACTCTGTCGGCGGGTGACCCGGTGGCCCTGAACTGGGCGCCAAGTTGCGGGCACTGCTTCTACTGCCAGGCGGGCCGCCCGAGCCTGTGCGAGGCTTACACCGGGCCCATCTGGGCGGGGACCATGCTGGACGGGACGACCCGGTTTTCACGTCGAGGGTGCCCTATCTACCACTACAGCGCCTTAGCGTGCTTCGCCGAGCGTGTCGTCGTGCCGTGGCAGTGCTGCGTCCCGATGCCTGGCGCCGTCCCCCTGCCGGTCGCCGCGCTGATCGGCTGTGCGGTGACGACCGGCGTCGGTGCGGTGCTCAACACGGCCAGGGTCCCTGCCGGCGCCAGCGCGGCCGTCTTTGGTGTCGGCGGGGTCGGGCTCAGCACGGTCATGGGGTTGGTGTTGGCGGGGGCGGCCACCATCGTCGCGGTCGACCGGCACGATAGCCGACTCGACCAGGCGACGGCCTTCGGCGCGACTCACCGGCTCCGGTCTGGACCGGACACCAACGAGGCGTTGCGCCGACTGACCGGAGGCCGCGGGCCTGACTATGTCTTCGAGGCGGTCGGATCGCCTGCCCTGCAGGAGCAGGCGCTTGACGCGGTGCGTCCAGGGGGGACGGTGGTGCTCAGCGGCATCTCGCCGGTGGGGTCGGCGACGAACCTTCCCGGGGCCGTGTTGGTGCGGCAAGAGAAGACGGTGATGGGGAGCTACTACGGCACCGCCGACGCGGCCCGCGACTTTCCCCTCTATGCGGGCCACTACCTGGCGGGGCGTCTGCCGCTCGACCAACTCGTGAGCCGGACGTACTCCCTTGACGAGATCAACGTGGCCTACCAGGACATGCTCCAAGGCCGTGTGGCGCGCGGGGTCGTCGTCTTCTGACTTTCCCGCGGCCGACAAAAGCATTCTTGTGTCAGACGAACCTGTACCAATTGAGTATGCAACGATTGCCGCAAAACGATCAATTGGTTCTCAAATTGGCATAGGGAATATCGATCTCATGACCGAAATAACGTTACGGTCATGAGAAAACTAC